>JBJTHA010000360.1:0-3544 GCA_046094265.1 Cytophagales bacterium | reverse complement strand
CATCAAACACTGCATTGACGGTAGGTGAAAAAATTCAGTACGTTCTGGTTAATACCTTCAATCAATACACGCACCAAGCTATCAGCGTTGTGTTGGCAAAGGAGTTGGTTGGAAAATATTTTTCGGAAAAGAATAAGGACTTAAAACTTTCTGACTATAAGTTTGGCGACAAAGCCATTCCATTTGAAACTGTAAAAGAATTTTCAGGTAAAGATTTGATAGGCCTGCGCTACGAACAACTGATGCCTTATGTGCAGCCATTGCACTATGCCGATAATGCATTTCAAATTATAGCGGGCGATTTTGTGACAACAGAAGACGGCACGGGCGTAGTACACACCTCTCCTACGTTTGGTGCAGATGACTTTAGGGTGGCGCAACAAAACGCAATTCCACCACTGATGGTGCGCGATGAAGCGGGAAACGAAATGCCTACGGTGGACAAGAAGGGAAAATTTGTAACGGAGATTGGTAAGCACTTGCAAGAGGGTATTGCGAAATACAAAATCAAAACGCACAAGCCGTTGGGTGCCGATGATTTTTATGTAAAGAACTACACCGATGAAGATGAATCGCACCCCGACTACAAAACCACAGACGTCATCATCTCCATCATTTTAAAAGAAGAGAACACAGCCTTCAAAGTAGAGAAGTACGAACACACCTATCCGCACAGTTGGCGCACTGATAAACCCGTGTTGTATTATCCGCTCGATGCGTGGTTCATCAAAACCACTGCCTTGAAAGATAAAATGGTGGAAGTTAACAAAACCATTAACTGGAAACCGGAATCTACTGGCACAGGGCGCTTTGGTAATTGGCTCGAGAACTTGGTGGATTGGAATTTATCGCGCTCCCGTTATTGGGGCACACCACTGCCGATTTGGAGAACGAAAGATGGCAAAGAAGAGATTTGTATTGGCTCAATCGAACAGTTAAAAGCAGAGATTGAAAAAGCAAAAAAATTCAATGGTCAACAGTCGATAGTCGATGCCAAAAAGGCAATCGACCGCGGACAGTCTACCATGGACTTACACAGACCTTACGTTGATGAAATAGTTTTAGTGAGCAAAAGCGGCCAGCCCATGTACCGCGAAACGGATTTGATAGACGTGTGGTTCGATTCTGGTGCAATGCCCTACGCTCAGTGGCATTACCCGTTCGAAAACCAAGACACATTCAACAGCGCCTACCCGGCTGATTACATTGCCGAAGGTGTTGACCAAACACGCGGCTGGTTTTTTACACTTCACGCAATAGCGGTATTGCTGAGCGAGAGCAGTGACGAAATCAAAAAAGTGAATGCACACGTTGGCAACAATGGCAAGGCTTTTAAAAATGTGATCAGCAATGGCTTGGTGCTCGATAAAGACGGCAACAAAATGAGCAAACGCAAGGGCAATGTGGTCGATCCGTTTGCTGCGCTGAATAAATACGGTGCCGATGTACTGCGCTGGTACATGATTGAAAACGCGCCACCGTGGGATAATTTAAAGTTTGACTTTGCTGGTGTTGAGGAAACACAACGTAGGTTTTTCGGTACGTTGCAAAACACCTATTCCTTCTTTGCTTTGTATGCCAACATTGATGGCTTTGCCAAAGATGAAATGAACCTGACGGATGAGAAGCACCTGACTCACCTCGACCGTTGGATTATCTCCAAGCTGCAATCGTTGATCAACGAAGTGCGCACCGCCTATGATGAATACGAACCTACCAAAGCCGCACGTGCCATTCAAGAATTTGTGAACGATCATCTTTCAAATTGGTATGTGCGGTTGAACCGCAAACGTTTCTGGGTGGGTAAAATGACAGACGACAAAAAAGCTGCCTACGAAACATTGTTTGAATGTTTGATGGTGACGGCACAGTTAATGTCGCCCATCGCACCATTCTTTGCCGATTGGTTGTATAAAAATCTTACCGACAGCATTCGCGAAAGCGCCAAAAAAAATAACACACCGTTGCGTTTTGAGTCGGTGCATTTAACCGACTTGGTTCAATCAGAGCAAAACCGAATCGATGCCGAATTGGAAAAATCAATGGAATATGCGCAACGCATTTGTTCGTTGGTGCACTCCATCCGCAAAGGGAGCAAAATAAAAGTGCGCACACCGCTACAGCGGATATTACTGCCCGTGTTGGATGAAAAATTTGCCAACCGTATCAAAGGAGTTGAAGACATCATCAAGTCAGAGGTAAATGTAAAGTCGATCGAATACATTGATGATACCTCGGGCATTTTGGTGAAGAAAGTGAAGCCAAACTTCGCAAAGCTTGGCAAGCAGTACGGACCGAAAATGAAAGAGGTATCGGCTGTGATCAACTCCTTTAGCAAAGAAGACATCCAAGCGATTGAAAAGGCTGGCACACTCAACAAAGGTGGTTTCGATTTGGTGCTGGATGATGTGTTGATTTCCTCCGAAGACATTCCGGGCTGGTCGGTGGCGACTGAAAGCGGCATTACGGTGGCGCTCGACATTAACATTACCGATGACTTGAAGCGCGAAGGCATTGCGCGCGACTTCGTGAACCGCATTCAAAACTTGCGCAAAGACAAAGGATTGGAAGTGCTGGATAAAATCAGCATCACCGTTCAAAAAGATGGCGAATTGGTTGCAGCCTCCATTACTGAATTTAAGGAATACATTTGTACAGAAACACAAGCGTTGAGTTTGGAGTTTGAGGAGAATTTGAATGAAAGCACCGAAGTGGACATGGATGAGTTTATGCTAAATGTGAACATAATAAAGATATAGGCAGAATATTTAACTTTGTGGTATGGACATCGAATTGGAAAAATCAGAGATTGTCAGGTGGGTTCAAAAGTTGAAGGATATCGACTTGATTCAGAAAATCAAATTGCTGAAGAAGGAGTCGGAAAAACCAGAAGTTTTACCTTCTTTAAATAAAACTCGCAAAGCCGGTGATGGAAAGTATTTAATTAGCTTCATTGCTGATGACTTGGATGCTCCTTTAGATGATTTTAAGGACTCTATGCCATCATGAATATTTTGATAGACACTCATATTTTGCTATGGTACATGACTGAATATTTGAGATTGAAGGCAAAATACAAAGAGCAAATAGAAAATGAAGGCAATAACTTATTTGTGAGTAAAACCAGCCTCTGGGAAATCACTATCAAAGTAAGCCTTGGGAAATTAAAAATTGAGAAACCTATCTCAGAGTTTGAAAATTATTTTAAAGAGAAATCATTCAATGAATTTGATTTTGATCACCGCGACTTAGATACACTATCTAAACTTCCTTTTTATCACGGAGACCCCTTCGATAGACTAATCATTAGCCAAGCTATTAATAGAAATTTAATCGTCATTTCGGACGACCCAAAATTCAAATTATACCCCGTTCAGTTATTTCAATGAAAATCACCAAGTACTTTTTAATTGCCTTGGCAGTCATCGCCATCGACCAAACAAGCAAATTGTTAGTTCATAAACACATGGGGCTGCACGAAGAGGTAAACGTGCTGGGGGAGTGGTTTAAGTTGCATTACTTGCTCAACCCGGGCATGGCGTTT
>JBJTHA010000359.1:0-2663 GCA_046094265.1 Cytophagales bacterium | reverse complement strand
CCTCTTCTATGCTCTTACATTTTTGGTAAGTGGTAGAAACTTGAAATCCCCATTTTTCAATTTGGTGAATGGATTGCTCGTGTGTATTAATGTTGAGATTTTCTCCCAGCAAGTAGTAGAGATAGCAATCTAGCTTTCGCTTGGCTACCTGGGCACTGTCTTGCATCTTCAACGTGCCCGATGCGGTATTGCGCGCGTTGGCGTAAGCTTCCTCGCCAGCATCTTCGCGGTCTTGATTCAATCGTTGGAACGCTTCTTTCGACAAGAAAATTTCACCCCGCACTTCAAATGCAGCAGGAGCATCTTTTGATTTTAGTTTCAAAGGAAGTGTGCGAATGGTTTTTACGTTTGCTACTACATTGTCGCCTCGCACGCCATCGCCACGAGTAATGCCTTTTACCAAAACGCCATTCTCATAGATGAGACTGATGGAAACGCCATCAAACTTCAGTTCGCAAAAATACTCGTAGGGTGCATGGTCCAGCCCCTTTTTGACGCGCTCGTCAAAGTCACGCAGTTCTTCTTCTGAATACGTATTGCCCAACGACATCATGGGGTATTGATGCGCAACGTTTTCGAACTCTTTGGTGATGGTGCCGCCTACGCGTTGAGTGGGGGAGTCTGGTAACTTTAATTTGGGAAATTGTTGCTCCAGTTCAATAAGCTGTTGCAGCAATTTGTCGAACTCAAAATCCGATATCTCTGATTTGTTTTGTTGATAATAAAGTTCGTTGTGATAGTTGATTTGATCTGTAAGATGCGTGATTTTATGCTTGGCTTCTGCGTCTGTCATGATAAGCAAAATGGTTGCGTAAAGTTAACAATTATGCCTACCCGACCACAGCGGATCATTGCAAAGCCAAGATATGGCATGCGGCCAATGCAGCTGTCTCTGTGCGCAACCGATTTACACCCAAACTCACTTTCTTGAAACCGTTCTGTTGTGCTTGTTCTAGTTCCTGTTGAGAAAAATCTCCCTCCGGACCGATCAGCACAACGTAGTCTGAATTTTTGGTGTATGCGTCTTTGAGATGCAAGGGATTGTTGGAATCCACGTGAGCGATGAATTTCTCTTTTTCTTTGGCTGTGAAAACAGTATTAAAATCAACTAAGCCTTCGATAGAAGGTAGCCATGCTTGCCCTGATTGCTTCATAGCACTAATGGCCACTTTTTGAATCCGTTCTAAATTGATCACTTTACGTTCCGAATGTTGACACTGAGTAAAAGTGATTTTTTCTACCCCAATCTCAACTGCCTTTTCTACAAACCATTCTGTGCGGTCAATGTTCTTGGTAGGTGCGATTGCTATATGAACAAAGCACTTTCGCCTTTCGATGACTTTTCTTTCAATTACTTCAAACAGGCATTTTTTTGCATCTGCTTTGGTGATTCTTGCCGAGTATAAAATACCTTGCCCATCAACAATTTGAATGGCATCTCTCTCACGCAACCGAAGTACTTGAATGGCATGACGGGATTCTTCTAAATCTAAAAACGAAATGCCTTGTTGTATTTGAGGTTGGTAGAATAATGGCATCGTTCGAAGTTAGAAGTCCGAAGTGTGAATTTCCAGATTCTGAATCAGCAAAACTGAAGCTGCCGTTGCTTAGCCTTTTAGGCGTTTCATTAAGGCGATGTAGTCTGTCATGGCCTGTTCTTTACCAACACCCTTTTTCCCCTCCCAAGCGCTGTACTTTGCAATGGCTTTAAAGTCGAAGCCCATTGGTTTTTCGCCACTTACATCGCCTTCTGTGGCTTGTTTAAAAAGGGCGTAAAGTTCAAGCAAATCTTCGTTGCTAGGGCGCGTGGTCAAATCTTTGGAGCCAGCCACGGCTGCGTTAAAGTCATCTACTAATGGCATAATTTTTTTGGATTGAATAAAAAAAAGTCCGTGGCGCTAGCACCACGGACATTTGAGTTTGACTATCGTTTGTCGATGGGTACGTACTCTCGCAAATTTTGGCCAGTGTAAATCTGACGAGGACGGCCAATTGGCTCTTTGTTCTCGCGAAGTTCTTTCCATTGAGCAATCCATCCCGGCAGGCGACCCATCGCAAACATCACAGTGAACATGTCTACCGGAATACCCAAGGCTCGGTAAATGATGCCTGAGTAGAAATCCACATTTGGATAGAGCTTACGCTCGATGAAGTATGGATCGCGTAATGCTACTTCTTCAAGCTTCAATGCAATGTCCAACACAGGGTCATTTACACCCAACTTGCTTAATACTTCATCTGCGGTTTTCTTGATGATCTTAGCGCGTGGGTCGAAGTTCTTATAAACACGGTGGCCAAAGCCCATCAAGCGGAAACCACTGTTTTTGTCTTTTGCTTTATTGATCCATTTTTCAGTATCTCCACCGTCTTTGCGAATAGCTTCCAACATCAAAATCACTTCCTGGTTTGCTCCTCCATGCAGCGGTCCCCAAAGTGCATTGATACCAGCAGAAATTGATGAATAAATACTGGCTTTTGATGAGCCCACAATGCGAACCGTAGAGGTAGAGCAGTTCTGTTCATGGTCGGCATGCAAGATTAAAAGTTTATCAAGTGCACTAGCCACCACCGGATCAACTTCATACTGCTCTGCCGGCAGGGCATAAAGCATTTTCAAAAAACGGGCCGTATAATTAAGGGAATTATCGGGGTAATTGACGGGG
>JBJTHA010000358.1:0-20606 GCA_046094265.1 Cytophagales bacterium | reverse complement strand
CTTATATTTTGCTAAGCAAATAACAAAAAAGATGGTACTTTTCAAATGTATCTTTAGAATTTAACCGCTCATAATGGCAAATGCGCATTTAAAATTCAGCTTTCCCTTTACCAAAAAGGCTGTGTATTTTAGCTCTATAATTACTTAATCGACAACGAAATGAAGTCTACATTTACCTTTTTGCTGATATTTTTTTCCATTTGCCTTTTTGCGCAAGAACGCGTACTTCCCGCGGAGTCTGCAGTAAACTCCACAGGCACTGTAACCATCAAAGGCAAGCCTGTTTCCTATAAAGTAACGGCTGGAACGCAACCCGTTTGGAATGCCGAAGGCAAGCCAAGTGCTTCGTTGTTTTATATTTATTATGAGCGCACCGATGTTACCAATAAAAGCACGCGGCCGTTGGTGATTTCATTTAACGGTGGCCCGGGCTCTGCATCGGTGTGGATGCACGTGGCCTACACGGGACCCAAACAACTGAACATCGATTCGGAAGGTTACCCAGTGCAGCCCTATGGCGTGCGCGATAATCCGCATTCCATTTTGGATGTTGCCGATATCGTTTATGTCGATCCCGTGAATACAGGTTTCTCGCGCATCCTCGATCCCAAAGCAGAGAAGTCGACTTTTTTTGGCGTGAATGCAGACATCAAATACCTAGGCGATTGGGTCGATAATTTTGTTTCCCGCCAAGGCCGCTGGACATCTCCTAAATATTTGATTGGCGAAAGCTATGGCACTACCCGCGTATCAGGGCTTGCGCTTGAATTACAAAATTCGCATTGGATGTATTTGAACGGTGTCATATTAGTTTCGCCAACCGAGTTGGGAATAAAACGTGATGGGGCCGTAAACGATGCGCTATCGCTCCCTTACTATACCGCAGCCGCTTGGTATCAAAAAGTACTTGCTCCTGACCTGCAACAAAAGGATTTGAACGAGGTGCTGGCCGAGTCTGAGCAGTTTACCATTGATGAATTTATTCCAGCACTGGCACGAGGTGGATTTTTGGACGAGCAAAAGAAAAAACAGATTGCTGCTAAAGTTTCCCGTTATTCGGGTTTGTCAGAGCGCACGGTGTTGCATCATAATTTAGCTGTGCCCACCAATTATTTTTGGAAAGATCTATTGCGCGAAAAAGGTTTTACCGTTGGCCGATTGGATTCGCGCTATTTGGGCATTGACAAACAACAAGCGGGTAGCAGCCCAGACTACAATTCAGAACTTACGTCTTGGCTGCATTCTTTTACACCTGCAATCAACCATTACTTGCGCGATGTGTTGAAATACAAAACTGATTTACAATACAACATGTTTGGCCCAGTACGCCCTTGGGATAACTCAAACGATAATACAGGAGAAAATCTGCGGATGGCGATGGCCGAAAACCCTTTTTTGCATGTGATGATTCAAAGCGGCTACTACGATGGCGCCACCACGTACTTCGATGCAAAATATTCCATGTGGCAATTGGACCCGAGCGGAAAGATGAAGGATCGCCTTCGGTTTGAAGGCTACCGCAGCGGCCACATGATGTACTTGCGGGCTGACGATTTAGCTTCATCTAACGAACACATCCGCGACTTTATTAAAAAGTCTACACCAACTGGTTCGGCTAAGTACTGATTCTGTTTTCTAGAAAAATGAATAGAGGGCAATTGCTCACCCTCTTTTTTTTATAAAAAACAGGTTAGGGAAGGTCTTTTTTAGAATTCAAACGATGTGTTGCGGAAATCTAAAAAAAACCACGTAACTAAATACCTTCACAAGGAAGCAAGTACTTCTTTCTTTACAGTGTGGAAATTTATTTATTTCGCTATCCCGGTACCTCAAATAAAGATTTAACCGATTTCTTGCGTTTATCAGTGCTGTTGCTTGTTTTTGTAATGCGTGATGTTCTGTGCAATTTTTAATAGGCGCACAATCTGGCCGTTTACTCCAGAAATGGGCGCGTATGTACCGAATATCCAGATTTCTTCACCTTTTTTATTCACCCGCTTAAATTCCCCAGACTTCATTTTTCCATCACTAAGGTCTTTCCAAAACTGGCGATACGCTTCTGAATTCCGCTCGTCTTTTGGCATGAAGATTCTATGGTGTTCGCCTTGAATTTCCCGTAATTCATAGCCCATTGTCTTCAAAAAGTTTTCATTTGCTTTCAAAATATTACCTTCTGTATCAAACTCAATGGTGGCGAAGTTCTCGTTAACCAAAGCAACAATTGACGATGACTCGCCTTGGCCGCGCAGCATCTCCTCTTGAGTTGCCTGCAACTCTTCCATATTTTGGCGCATTTCCTCTTCCTGGGCGCGCATCTCTTCTGTCATCTGTTGAGACTCGGCCAACAGCTTTGACGTGCGAGCGTTTACTTTTACAGAGTTAACTGTAGAAGCCGTACTTTCCGCAATGCGCCTAACAAATTCAATTTCATGTTCTCCCATTGTTGAAAACGAAGCTATTTCAAGTACTCCAAAAATATGGTCGTTTGTCTTTAATGGCATTATCAGTATCGCGGTAGGGTTCGCATCGCCCAAGCCAGAAGTAATACGAATATAATTTTGTGGTACATCGGTAAGGTAGATCATGTCTTTTTCTTGCCAAGCCTGACCCGCAAGGCCTTCTCCAATATGAATTTTCTGATTCATGCGTTTCTTTTTATCCCATGCGTAGCATGCCATCAAACTCATAGTAGGCTCTTCATCATCTCCCACATCGTCTATGATATATAGTGCCCCTTGGTTGGCCTTCAAATATTTCACTAAGCTTCCAATAATCTCATCGCAGAGTTTTTGTACATCGGTATTGTTGCTGCGCAATATCTCGGCAAACTTGGCCAAACCTTCGGTAGTCCATGCACGTTTTCTATCCTCCTCTGCCACACGTGCCAGGTTATTGCGCATGTTGATGAGCGCATTGCCCAATACATCATGGTCACTCAACGGTGCGAAGTCAGATGCATAATTTCCTTTTCCGATGTTTTCAGCAAATTGGGTGGTAGCTTTTAATCCATTCACCAGCGTGTCGGTGGCCTTCGCCATTTCCCCTATTTCATCATCACTAAAGCTTTTCTTTGTACCTTCTACTAACTCACCGCGGCCAAGCTTCACCACAATATCGCGAATGAAGTTAATGGGGATCGTAATGGATCTATTTAACAAATAAGCACAGAGGAAGCCTATAATCACGATGGCAACCCCTGAAATTGTAGTAATCCAAATAAGGTTGCTGGTAGATGAGCTGATGCTCGCTGCGGACTGTTGTGTCAGGTGCTCTTGTTTTGTCTTGATTACCGAAAGTAATGTGATGATCTCGTTAGATTGTGGGATGATTACTTGGTCAACGTAGTCGCCCGCCAATAACTTGGTGGTGGGGTCTTCATACGAATCGAAACCTGTAAGCGTATTGATGATGTTCTCTTGCGTGCCACTTAGCAATGAGTCGAATTTGAGAAAAGCGCGGGTCATCAGTAGCCGTTGTGCGCTGTCTTTTTTGAAATCAGCACTCAGGCTATCTGCGTCCCACTTCACCATCAGTTTCTTGATCTCTTCCTTAACCTTGGGATATTCTGAAATGATTATTTCACGCAAGTCGCTTTTGTCTTTATCGTTGGTTTGCAAAAAAACCCAGTTGGTTGCCAGCATTCGAGATCGATGAGCAAGCGTAACCAACTTAGCGATTGCATCCTTCGAAGGATTGACTGTTTCAAAAGCCGATAGCACGTTCTTGTCGATGGTGTAACCGTTGGTAAAAATGATCAATGCATTTATCGCAAAAAAAATGATCAGCAAAAGGAATCCTCCGAGGATTTTCTTACCAATAGTAAACCTAAGGTTAAACAGTTTTTTTGTGGCATCATTTTCCATAGCAGAAGAATAGTCAGTTTACAATACAATCGCCAAACGAATCAATTCGTTGGTAGCCTTTAGTTTATGTTTAGCCAGCGCAGCCTGGTTTAGTTCAAATGCAAGTTTATTGTCTTTCATCACAAAGTTGATATCAGTTCCTTTTGCCCCAAAGCCATCTTGCTCCGTTACGATCAACGTTGAATTGGTACCCACTTTTTTCAGTGCTTCGGGTAAAGCACCCGATTGACCAATCGGCAAGATAAGCATGTGACACCTTTTGAATTCCGTAAGGCTGCCAATTTTCACAACTTTGATGGTACGTTCACCCAACTTCTTTTTACTTGCCATATCAATAAGTTGTTCAAAAAATGGACTTTCGCCCAAAACCGCTATCTCAAAATCACCGGATCGATAGTCTTCTGGCCATTGAACGAACTTGGCAAAACTGTAAACATAGATTTTCTTTGTATCATAGTGCTGTCCGTAAACAACTGTGCAAAGCAGACAAACTATAAATATCAGATTTAACTTCATAACATTAAGATGATATTACTGAAGCACGCAAAAGCAGTGCGCATCAGCCTTAAAAATTGTTGAAAAAAAAGGATTTTCCAACTGTAAGGAATTAAAAACCTAAAATGTAAAATCCTCTTAATGAGAATGTCAAGAAAATACCCGCCACTCATTTGAGTTGAAATACGATTTAATTTAATGAACATTTCTACCGCAAATCCACTGCAAACGTGCCTCTTTCTCCATTTTTGCTAACACCTTCTATCAAAACGCCACCTTTCTTCCATAGCAGCATGTGGCAAAAATCATCTATGTTGTCAACTGGCACTTTATCTAAATGGGTGATTATAAAATTTATTGGAATGCCGGATCTATTCCAAGGTTCGCCTGTTATTGTCTTCACCCGAATGCCCTCATCGAGGCTGAGGTGATTTAACTCTCCGTACGAAATGTTTTCAAACTCTATACCGTCCGGCTTGGGTGCTTCTACACCTCTCAATTCTTGCGAGCCATCTATTTTTTTCAAAATGGCCTTTACCGTATGGCTCTGCCCTGCCCTTCGGTAAGTGACTTCAATGGTTTGCCCCGGTCTGTGCCTTGCCACCCACTCTTGCATTTCTGAGACACCAGCAACCAGATGTTGGTTGATTGCCTGAATCACATCACCGGTTTTAATGCCGGCAGCCTCTGCGGCACTGCCGCTATTGACACTTCTGATAAATACACCTTGCACTACATCGAGTTTTTCGTCATCGGCCAACTCGGCCGTTACATCGGCAATTTGCACACCAAGCAATCCGCGTTGCACCTGACCAAACTCCAACAAGTCGTCTGCAATTTTTTTTACCAGACTTACTGGGATGGCAAATGAATAACCTGAGTAACTGCCGGTGGCAGTGGCAATAGCTGAGTTGATGCCAATGAGTTCGCCTTTTAAATTCACCAGAGCGCCCCCACTGTTGCCAGGGTTAACAGCCGCATCCGTTTGGATGAAGGATTCGATTTGAAGATTATTCTTGTCGCGTAAAATACCAATGTTACGAGCACGAGCACTCACAATGCCAGCGGTCACGGTGGAAGTCAAATCAAAGGGATTGCCGATAGCCAACACCCATTCGCCCAGCACCGTGTTATCTGAATTTCCATAGTGCACAAAAGGCAAGTTTCTCGCCTTGATTTTAAGTAGGGCCAAATCAGTGCTGGGGTCTTTTCCTACCACCTTGGCATAAAATCGCTGGTTGTTGTTCATCACCACTTCAATAGACGAGGCTTCTTCGATAACATGATGATTGGTGACAATGTAACCGTCATCGGTCAGGATTACGCCTGAGCCTGAGGACTGCGCGTGGGGATTCATGTAACTATTTAGCGCATTCATACTAAAGCTGCCTAAGCCCAGCACTGTTCGAATGTGCACCACGGCTGGCGTCACAACCTTCGCTGCCTTTTCAAAATTGAGTCCGCTTGGCACTCGATAAGCTGTATCGAACTTTGCCACAGGCAGTGACCTTGCATTTTGGTGTTGCTCTATGGAAGTATAAGCAAGTCTATCGGCCAGTTGCCTAATGGTGAACATGGCCCCAATAACCGCACCTATAAAGGCCGACACCACCACCAAAGCAACCAACAGCCATCGTTTCATATGTTTATGATTATTTTTGATGGTCACATGGAATGGACAAATAAACATTTGCGGTTGGTGTAAATCTCTTATATGACCATTTCATTTGTGAAAGGTAGTGAAAAAGAATTGCAGTAGGTATTAACAGGTGCATTTCAAATTGTTGCAAGGCTGTATTAAATTCAGGTAAACAAAACATTTACTATTATGATAAAGGAGGAATTTAAGCACTGGCAGAAAAACGCTACAATGCCCTTTAAGACCTGAAAAAGTTGGGCGATTTTTACCATTGGGAGAAGGTTTTTATTGACATCCTGCGGGAATTCGGTAAGGAAACGCTTGAAAGGAACTTAGGCGCTCTTCCCAAGGACAGGCATGAGAAAAACTTCATGGCTCATCGAACCCTTGTACAGAAACAATTAATTCAACCTTTCCGGCTAGCACTGGAGCAAAAAAGGAGCGCAAAACATACTCAATTTGATAGTTGACCCATAAGAATGGAAAATGGCACAAAGTCGTTAAACTTGTGAAAACTGAATTTAAAGCTGGGGGCTAACCGCGACAATTTGAAATGAACTCAAACGTAGTAGCATTCATGCGCTTGGAAGAAAAAGTGACTTAGCATTTCTGGAAAAGGTTACGCTTGACGAACCTGCTGAAAAAATCAAAAAAATAGTGCTAAATCGGAAAAATCAACACGTTAATTAAATAAAAATAGGCTAAACCCACATCGCCTTTAATGCAAGGTAAGCGCCAAACCAAAGCTGAACATGTTGGTCTTTATGCGAAATCGATCATTTGCCGCGGATATCGTTTGGATTTTACTATCAGTAGTATATTCCACAAACAAGTGCTGATAGGCTACTTTCACTGACCATCGATTGTCGATGCAATAGCGTAGAAAGAACTCAGAATTCCGCATACCACGATCGTTGTTATTGATAAGCAAAATATTGAAGGGTGTAGGTATTGATAGGGAATTTTGAGCTGTATAGTTTGCAAGAAACTCACCAGTTTGTTTGCCGCCAAAAGAAAACCCGATAACATCTAAATTAAAACCTAACCTGATTTTATCACCCAACTTGCAACCCAAGTAAATGGCTAAATTGAGTGAATTGGCTTGAACTGAACTTATGAAAGGCGTATCCGCTTTGTTGGGATCACCCGCCAAACTTGCTGGTGCCGAAGTAAAATTCTGTTGGCTCGCAAAAAAAGACGTGAACCGTGCGCCTGTACCAAGCGCAATTCGCTTAGCTTTTCCTATACCCCCAACCACGAAAATAATCTGTCAAGGCACTGGTCAATTTGGGAGCCCATGCACCAGTAACGCTAACCAATTGGGTGTATCTGTTGTCTTGTGCCAAACCGGTTATTGACAAATGACCTACCATTACCACGAGTAGTGACTTCATGTGCATCTCTTTCATCCAATATTACAGAATCACTTAGAAAAGTTGTGTCAGGTCTCGAACATACTGTAAAATAATTTCACTAACATGTCGACGAGTGTAACCTTTTCCAAAAAAAAGAGTACACTCGACAATACCTCAAATCCGTATGCTCACCAATTATCTCAAAACCGCCATTCGTAGTTTATTCAAGCAACGAATTTATACGTTGATCAATGTAGTGGGCTTGGTTGTTAGCATCACCGCCTGTTTGCTACTTGGACTATATGTGCATTATGAGCTATCGTACGATAAATTTTTCAATGATGCTGATCGCATCTATAAACTGGTACTGGAACGGAAATACCCTAATCACTCCACTTACTATGCTTCCATTCCTCACTCCTATAGCATGGTGGCACAAAAAGATTTCCCCGAAATAGAAAAAACGCTATTGATGTTTGGTGGCGGCAACAATGCCAATATCAAGTACAAGGAAAGTGAAACGAGAGTAAAAACATTCGAAGAAGATCACTTTGTGTTTGCCGACTCCAACTTCTTCGATTTTTTTGATGTTGGATTGATATTGGGTGACAAGCAGACCGCCTTGGCAAAACTTAACCAAGTAGTGATTTCTTCAAGCGCAGCAAATCGCTTTTTTGGTAATGACGACCCATTGGGCAAAACGCTGTTTGGCGATTTGGGTGAAATGAAAGTAACAGGAGTATTTGATGATCTCCCAGAAAACTCTCACCTGCGCTTCGATGCTGTAGTGTCAGTGTCAGGTGAGCAACTGCGGAGGCAGGAGAACTTCATCTCGTTTGACTCCTATACATACCTCAAATTAAAACCTAACACATCGGCTAGCGCACTTGAAGCCAAGTTTCCAAGAATGGTAGATACCTACGCCTCGGGTCAGATTGAGCAACAACTTGGCCAGTCGTGGGAAGATTATAAGAAGGCTGGAAACGGCTACCGCTATTTCTTGCAACCGCTCACGTCTATCCACCTAGACCCGCGTAACATTGAATTTACCAATACACCAAGTGGCAACCGAAACAATATTTACGCCTTGGTTTTCATAGGTAGTCTGATACTTGCCATTGCCTGCATCAATTTTATGAACTTGGCCACGGCACGTTCTTCCGAGCGCGCCCGCGAAGTGGGTGTGCGCAAAGTAATGGGCTCCCTTCGTAGTCAATTGGTCGCGCAGTTCCTTACAGAAGCGGTGCTACTGTCTTTATTTGGTGCTGTGTTGGCCGTGGGTTGCGCTTACTTGTTGCTGCCCTCTTTTAATTTGTTGGTTGAGAAAAAACTATTGCTGGCAATCAACGGGGTGTTTGCCGGCTTGGCAATAGTGGCTCTATTCATCGGGATAGCAGCGGGCTTGTACCCAGCGTTGGTGCTATCTGGGTTTAGTCCGGTTACAGTAATGAAAGGAAATTTTTCGGGCAGCAATAAAGGCAGCTGGCTGCGTGGTGGGCTGGTGGTATTTCAGTTCATGATTTCCATCGTACTCATCATAAGCACCCTGGTGGTAAAAGATCAAATGGAGTTTATCAGAAAGAAGGATTTGGGATTTAGTCACGAACAGATACTAGTGGTAGATCAGGCATTTCGTTTAGACAAGAAAACAGAAGCGTTCAAAAATGAGTTAAAGAAAATACCCGAAGTGATGGCGGTGGCTGGCACCAGTTCGCGCATTGGTAACCGCAATGACGTTTTTGGCCAGATGTTCCAGCCCTATGGTAGCAACGAAGTACTCACAGTAAAATCCATTGTGCTTGATGATGAGTTTACCGAATTAATCAAGTTCAATTTATTAGAGGGTCGTTCGTTCAGCAAAAACACAAATGATTCGCTTCATATTTTATTGAATGAGTCTGCTGTAAAAACACTGGGGCTCACCGATCCTATCGGGGGTAAACTCTCTAACGCTGACTTATTCCGTGGCGATTCGGTCCGTGATGCACAAAGGCACTTCATCATTGTTGGTGTTGTCAAAAACTTCCACTTTCAATCTTTGCACGATGAAATCACCCCCTTAGTAATGTTCAACCGCGAAGTATTTGGCAAACAGTCAGGCATCGGCTTTTTGGCGGTGAAGTTAAAAAAGCAGTCACCGGAAGTGGTGAGCCAGATCGAAAGTATCTGGAAACAATTAGTGCCAGAATTTGCATTTCATTACGAATACCTCGACAAGAATTTGGAGCACGGCTATAAAGAAGAGGCCAAAGCCGAGCAGATGTACACGATTTTTTCCGGCCTTGCCATCATCATCGCCTGTGTAGGATTATTCGGATTATCAGCATACAGCGCCAGCTTGCGCACCAAAGAAATTGGTATCCGAAAAGTATTGGGCTCCTCTGTGGCGGGGATAGTGATATTACTTTCAAAAGAGTTCGCCACGCTAGTGGCATTTGCCTTCTTACTTTCCGTGCCTTTGGCCTGGTGGATGATGAACGAGTGGCTTAAAGGCTTTGCCTACCATATCAACTTAGGATTTTCTGCATTTATTTTGGCCGGCTTTATTGCGTTTATTATCGCGTGGCTTACAGTTAGTTATCAATCCGTGAAGGCCGCCATACAAAGTCCGGTAAAGTCGCTTAAACAAAACTGAAATTAGTTTTCTTGGCTAACTGGTTGTCGGTATTGATAGCTTTGACTACTTTTGACATCCGACATATGGCTTTAGATTACTTCTCCACTATCACCGGGTTATATAGTTTGGTTATTGGAACTGATGGCAACATAACCGAAAAAGAATTAACCTTGGGCCGAAAAATGGTAAAAGCAGAGGGCTTTGACGAAGCCAAGTTTGACTCAATGTTATCCGAATTTAAGGCGTTTGATAAAGCAAAATTATTGAAAGGTTGCATTGCAGGTTTAAAAAATCTTGTTCCCGCCAAGCAGTTGCGTTGTATTTCTTGGATGTGTGTAATTGCCAATTCTGACGGATTTATGGATAAGCGCGAGTGGGAACTGATTTACACCATCTACCACAAAGAACTCAATCTTAGCTTAGACGACATCATGAAAACCCAGCGCGAGCTAAACAAGATTTTGCACGGAAAAGAGTTTCTGTCATTTGGGATTAAGACGGGTTAGTTTTATAACCCATCTTTGATAAAAACGTGATGTCTTACTTACTCAAATACAAATTCCTTTCAGAATAGATATTTAAAAAGTAATCATCCATCAAATCATCAATGAAATAAATCGCTTCACCTGTTGATTTCATTTCAGGGCCGAGTTCTTTATTTACATCTGGGAATTTACTGAAAGAGAACACGGGCACTTTTATGGCGTAGCCTTTTTTAGTTGGGTTGAATTTAAAGTCGCGGACTTTCTTTTCGCCCAGCATCACTTTGGTGGCGTAGTTCACATACGGTTCATTGTAAGCTTTACAAATAAACGGCACTGTGCGACTGGCGCGTGGGTTTGCCTCAATGATGTAGACCTTGTCGTTCTTGATTGCAAACTGGATGTTGATCAACCCCACGGTTTTCAATGCTACCGCAATTCGTTTGGTATAATTTTCAATTTGCTTGATAACAAAGTCGCCCAAGTTGTAAGGCGGTAATACCGCATAGCTATCGCCCGAGTGAATACCTGCCGGCTCAATGTGTTGCATGATACCGATGATATACACGTCTTCGCCATCGCAAATCGCATCGGCTTCGGCTTCGATGGCTCCATCCAAAAAGTGGTCGAGCAGTACTTTGTTTTCAGGAAGGTGTTTCCAAATGTCGAGAATATGATGCTCCAGTTCCTTTTCGTTGATCACAATCTTCATGCTCTGTCCACCCAAGACATACGAAGGGCGGACAAGTAGCGGAAAACCAATTGTCTTAGAAACTTCCAACGCTTCATCTGCATCAGTGGCCACACCAAAATCTGGATAAGGAATGCTAAGGTCTTTTAATAATGTTGAGAAACTTCCTCGGTCTTCAGCCAAGTCAAGTGCCTCAAATGATGTTCCTAAAATTTTCACTCCATACTTATAAAGTTTCTCGGCCAACTTCAATGCAGTCTGTCCACCCAATTGTACAATTACACCTTCAGGTTTCTCATGTTGAATGATATCCCACAGGTGTTCCCAAAAGACGGGTTCGAAGTACAATTTATCGGCAATATCAAAATCGGTAGAAACCGTTTCGGGGTTGCAATTGATCATGATGGTTTCATAGCCCATCTCTTTGGCAGCCAACACGCCATGCACGCAAGAATAATCAAACTCAATTCCCTGTCCGATTCTGTTGGGACCCGAACCCAATACGATCACTTTCCTCTTGTCCGTAACGATGGATTCATTTTCAGTATCGAAAGTTGAATAATAATAGGGTGTTTTCGCTTCGAACTCAGCTGCACATGTATCCACCAATTTGTACACACGGTTGATGCCCATTTCCCTGCGCTTCTTGTGCACTTCACTCTCCAAGCAATCCATTAGGTGCGCCAGTTGTCTATCCGCATAGCCTTTCTCTTTGGTTTTACGCATTAGCGCGACTGGGATGGTATCAACTTTGTACTTTTCGATTTCCTGTTCGAGCTCAACCAACTCCCATATCTGATCCAAAAACCACTTATCAATTTTTGTAAGATTTTGGATGGTCTTCATCGATACACCCAACTTCATGGCATCGTAAATATGGAAAAGTCGATTCCAACTTGGGTTGGCCAAACTGTGCAGCAACTCGTCTTGTTTAGTCAATTCCTTGCCATCAGCGCCCAAGCCGTTGCGTCTTATTTCTAAACTCTGACAAGCTTTTTGCAGGGCTTCTTGAAAGTTGCGGCCAATACCCATCGCCTCGCCTACTGACTTCATCTGCAAGCCGAGTTTACGATCAGTACCGTAGAACTTATCGAAATTCCAGCGTGGAATTTTCACAATCACATAATCCAAGGCAGGCTCGAAGTAGGCAGTGGTGGTGCCGGTGATGGCATTCTTTAACTCATCCAAGTTATATCCAATCGCCAACTTAGCAGCAATTTTTGCTATTGGGTAGCCTGTTGCTTTTGAAGCGAGTGCAGAGGAGCGCGAAACACGGGGATTGATTTCAATACCAATGATTTCGTTTTCGTTATCGGGGTTTACCGAGAACTGCACATTACACCCACCTGCAAACTTGCCAATGCCATTCATCATTTTGATGGCCAGATCACGCATGCGCTGATAAACAGTATCTGGCAAAGTCATTGCAGGTGCAACTGTAATAGAGTCACCCGTGTGGATGCCCATCGGATCAAAATTCTCAATGGAGCAGATGATGATTACGTTGCCTTTTCCATCGCGCAGCAACTCCAACTCATATTCTTTCCATCCCATGATACTTTGCTCCACCAACACTTCGTGTATGGGTGAAGCTTGTAATCCACGATTCAATGCCAGATCAAAATCCTCGGGCTTATTCACAAAACCTCCACCCGTTCCACCAAGCGTAAAGGAGGGGCGAATCACCAACGGGAAGCCAATTTCTTGCGCAATTTCCTTTCCCTTTAAGAATGATGTTGCGGTGGCACCTTTGCATACGCCTACACCCAACTCCAACATTTTCAATCGAAATTTCTCTCGGTCTTCTGTAGTCTCAATGGCCTTGATATCGACCCCAATGATTTTTACTCCGTAGTATTCCCAAATTCCCGCTTTGTCGCACTCTATACACAGGTTGAGAGCCGTTTGTCCACCCATAGTGGGCAGCACCGCATCAATGTTGTGTTTCTCTAGAATTTCGCGGATGTACTTTTTCTCCAGGGGCTTCAAATAAACATGGTCGGCTGTAACCTTGTCGGTCATAATAGTGGCCGGGTTGGAGTTGATGAGAATCACTTCAATGCCCTCTTCGCGTAACGAGCGCGATGCCTGTGACCCGGCATAGTCAAATTCACAGGCTTGGCCAATAATAATGGGGCCGCTGCCGATAATCAGCACGGAGCGTATACTTCTGTCGCGTGGCATGGGGTAATGGTGGGATAAATCAAGCAAAAATAGCAAGACAAGTCGATTTGAAGCACCACTCAACAAAATATTTTCAAAAAGGTAAAACCCGAGTATTACAATCGGTTTTTATTGCAAGAACTAAGCACTAGATTGGTCAAAAATTATTTTATGTCGGCTTCGCTTGTTTTTGGAATTTTGGTGATTTACTTTCTTATGCTCATCACCATTTCTTACTTCACTTCGCGCGGTGCGGATAGCACTACATTTTTTACCGCAAACCGACAATCTCCCTGGTACTTGGTGGCCTTTGGCATGATTGGGTCCTCGCTCTCTGGGGTAACGTTCGTTTCTGTTCCTGGCAACGTTGGCAAAATTGGGTTTGCCTACTTCCAGGTGGTGCTTGGCTATTTGCTGGGGTATTGGCTTATCATTGGGATTTTAATGCCATTGTATTACCGCCTAAATGTCATCAGCATTTATACTTATCTTGAGCAGCGGTTCGATACGATTTCTTACCGCACGGGTGCTTTCTTCTTCTTGGTCTCTCGCACGGTGGGCTCATCGCTCCGGCTGTTTTTGGCGGCCACTGTTTTGCAACTCTTTTTATTCGATGCATGGGGTGTGCCCTTCTGGGTAACAGTGGCTACCACCATAGCTCTGATTTGGGTTTATACTTTTAGGGGAGGCGTAAAAACTATCGTTTGGACAGACTCATTCCAAACCCTTTTTTTAGTGACTGCTGTGGCAGTTACCGTGTGGCATATTGCCGCAAAACTTGGCTTTTCGTTTGCCGATATGGTAACTGCCATTGATCAGCAGGGGTATGGGCGCATTTTCCATTTTGATGATTACAAATCTTCATTGTTTTTTCCAAAGCAGTTTTTTGGTGGAGCATTCATTGCGATGACCATGACGGGTATGGATCAAGAAATTATGCAGAAAAATCTGACCTGTAAGAATTTGGGCGATGCTCAAAAAAATATGTTTTGGTTTAGCCTTACGCTGGTGGTCGTAAACCTTCTTTTTCTAACTCTCGGAGCGTTGTTGTATATGTATTGTAAAACCCAAGGGATTGAAGTGCCCGCGGCTACAGATGAACTTTATCCGCGGCTTGCATTTAATGACCTTGGCACGTTTGTCGGAATCATGTTTTTACTCGGCATTATTGCTTCGTCTTACGCTAGCGCAGACTCAGCACTTGCAGGGCTAACCACTTCTTTTTGTATCGATTTTTTGAACTTCAAATACAAACCAGAGAAGGTGAAGCAGCAGCAAAAATTTATAGTGCATCTTGCCTTCTCCGCGTTGTTCCTTATCATTATCTTAATTTTCAAGGAGGTGAATGAGAAATCTGTGATTGACGCGGTACTCAATGTTGCGGGGTACACCTATGGGCCGCTTTTAGGCCTATTTACTTTTGGCCTGTTCACCAACCGAAGAGTAAGTGGCTGGTGGGTTCCGGTAATTTGCGTGGTTGCTCCGTTAGTGTCGTACCTGTTCAGCAGTCATTCTGCCGAATGGTTTAATGGTTATAAGATAGGCATCGAAATCTTGATCATTAATGGAGCCCTTACCTTCGCAGGACTCTGGTTAATATCCTCACCCTCAAAAAAAGAATTAAGTACACCAACATTGTAGATTACTTTTTCCTGCGTCAAGTTCGCTACATGCACTTATTGTGTTAGGTCTGTTTTTTTGAAGCATAAACTTTCTTTGGGTTTTCTTGGTTTCGAGGAGTTATTCATCATAACTAACTATAAAAAATCATTCCGATATTAAGATTTTTATCGGATGCCACGGGGCACTTAATAGTAGAAAGGAGGTTTTTGATCAGCCTGTGTTTTGAGAAGGTTTTGTACCCAAAACACACCGCGGCTACACATCTCCGATGTAACCGTGTTGGTTCAATTGTTGTGTCCTATCTTTGTCCAACTATTTTTTGAACTTGAAAAAATTTGCGAAAGTATCCCTGTACCTCGGCCTGTTGCTGGCCGTACTGTTAATCGTGGCAGTCGTTTCCATCTTTCTTTTCAAAGATCGTATCGTCCAAGAGTTTGTTAAAGAAGCCAACAAAAACTTAAACACCCCCGTAAAAATTGGTAAAATTGAAATTTCCGCTTGGGGCGACTTTCCAAACCTCTCCATTGTTTTTACTGACATATATGTCGAAGATAGCCACCCCGAAGACTACCCGCTGCTTGCAGCGAGGCGCATATCCTTTCTTATGAACCCGCTGGATGTATGGCGCGGAAAGTACGCCATTCGTGGTTTGCAGGTGAGCGACAGTGAGGCTAACTTAAAAATTAACGCGCAAGGAAAAAACAATTTTACCATTGTGAAAGCGGGCGATAGTAAAGGCAGCAGCATCTCGTTCGACTTGAAAAATGTGAAACTGAGCCGCACCTCGTTTAACTACAATAACGACCAAACGCACCAACATCATGTGTTGAGTAGCGAAAGTCTCATCGCTTCCATTTCAGCAAAAAGTGACATCTACAAAATTGGTGTGCGTGGGGATGTTACCTCGCATCAAATTGGGGTAGGCGGTCAACTCTTTTTTCAAGAGAAGGAATTCTTGCTTAAAACCCAAGTTGATTACAACGACTTGCAAAAAACGGTAATCATCAACTTTGGCAACTTAAAAATCAACAAAACTAATTTTGAGCTGAAGGGGCGGTACGAGTTCAAAACCAAAAACAATATCCACCTGCAGGTAAAGGGCAACAACGCCAACGCGCAAACCTTACTGACGTTGTTGCCAAGCTCCGTTGGCAATCAACTGGCTCGCTACCAGAGCCAAGGCAACGTCTTTTTTGATATGAAAGTAGAAGGTGAGATCAGTAAAGACAAAGACCCAGTGCTGTCGGTTTTGTTTGGTTGTAACAATGCATCTTTCTTCCACCCCGATTACGATTCCAAAATTGAGCACGCCAATTTGGAGGGCTCTTTTTCAACACCATCGTTTACTGACTTGCGGCACGCTGTGCTACACTTAAAAGAAATTACAGGCGATTTAAACGGAAAGACTTTCTATTCTAATCTCTCTATCCACAACTTCGACAATCCATGGGTCGATTTTGGTTTCAAAGGCGAGCTTGATGCCGCTTCGGTTCAAAAATTTTATCCGCGAGGCGACATAAAAAAAATAACCGGCACCTTCAAAGCCGATTTCTTAGTAAAAGGCGAGTTGGCACTTTTAAAAAAGAGAGTGACCGCGCAGCAGGTGAAAACCGAGGGAACTTTGGAATTGCAAGACCTTAACATTATGTTCGGCAAGCACAACTTGCATTTTAGTCATATCAACGGTTCGCTACAGTTTAACAACAACGATTTAGCCATGAGCAACCTGAGGGGAGAATTTGAGCGAAGTGATTTTCTACTTAACGGCTACTTTAAAAACGTGATTACTTTCCTACTATTCGACAACCAGCCGATTGGCA
This sequence comes from Cytophagales bacterium, assembly GCA_046094265.1. Taxonomy (GTDB): domain Bacteria; phylum Bacteroidota; class Bacteroidia; order Cytophagales; family Cyclobacteriaceae; genus ELB16-189. Next base: position 3,858 of record JBJTHA010000358.1, on the reverse strand, counting down.
TTGAAGCGGATTTGAAATCTGATTATTTAGACGCGAACCAATTGTTGAGTATGGGATTCGGCCAAACCAATTTCAATCAATACAAATTCAGCATATCTCCACACCTATACCTCAATTTCAACTGCGATGTAAAAAGGCTTTCATACAAGCGTTTCCACCCAAAAAATATAACAGGAAATTTAGTTGTGAAGAACCAAGTTGCCGTGTCGCACAATATTGGTATGCGGGCGATGGGCGGAGAATTAAACCTTGATGGCTGGGTAGATGCAAAAAATGCGAAAAGCATTGAGGTCTCCACGGCCTTTAAGCTCATCGGCATTCACATCGACAGCGTGTTTTACGTATTTGAAAATTTCTACCAAGACTTTGTGCAAGACAAGCATTTGCGTGGCCAAGCGTTTGCCGATGTTTCTCTGGATTTGTCGCTAAGCGAAAACTTGAAGCTAATTTCAAAAACACTGGTTGCAGACGTAAGTGCCACCATCAAAAAAGGCGAACTCAACAATTTTGAACCTTTAAAAGGCCTAAACAAATATCTAGACGATGAGAGTTTAAGCAAATTGCGGTTTGCCGACCTAAAGAATGACATCCACATTGAGGGAGAAGCGATTTATATTCCTCAAATGGAAATCAAAAGCAACGCCACCGTTATTCAACTGAGTGGTACACACTCATTCGATCAAAAAATCGACTATCGGGTGGTGGCTCCGTTGCGTAACAAAAAGAAAATTGACCCAGATGAGGCATTTGGTGCCCTTGAAGAAGACAAGAAAGGCCAAACAAAATTGTATCTGAAAATCACTGGCACCACAGATAAGTATCAAATCTCTTACGATCAATCTGCCGTGAAAAAGAAAATCATCAGCGACTTAAAAAAAGAAGTGCAAGAATTGAAAGATGCCTTTAAACAGAAAGGTAAAAAAAAGAAGAAAGAATTGGAGTTAGAGAAAGATGAGTATTTTGATTGGGAAAATCCTTGACGAACAGCTGGCATTTGGCAGCATGCAGGCAATAGTATTTTTGAAAATCAACGCTTAACTTTACTCCATACTACCTACTGCAGATTGGTACTGCCGCCTTCTCAATTCACCATCTCCCTTACCACGGCAAGAGATTTCATCTCGCCAAAAGAATCGATATGGCTCGCGTAAAATCGCAATAACACATCCAATACGTTTTTACGCTGTGTTTGGCTCATCACCAACGCTGTATCAAAATCAGCATGCAGCAATTGCTCAAGTAACTGCTGCTCGACCTGGTCGGTATCAAAGGGCGTCAATATTTCGTTGGATTGATACACCCCGAAGCCGAGGTGGCGGCTCAAATGAATCAAAAAAACCAAGTGAAAGTTTTCCGCACCTCGCTGCATTTTGTCGAGCGCGACAAACGCATCAGCTAAGAAATGCGACAAATCGCTGGCATGGGATTGCTCTTTGACAGATTTATTAACCACTTCGATAAGAAATAAGGCAATGGTTGATTTTTTGAAATCGGTATTCAACGTTTGGTAAGGGTGGAAGCACCGAACTTCTTTAATGCGCATAATGGATGCATTTTCTTTGTGGTACACTACCAAATCCAACAGCGTTAAAGGCTGGAACAGTGCCATTTTTCCTTTGTTTGATTTACTGCGGGCGCCATTCACAATGTACGATTGCAAACCAAACTGTGCAGTAAAAATCGAAACAATGATAGACGTTTCGCCATATCGCGTAAATCGAAATACAATGCCTCGCGTTTTGTGCAGCACCTCTTACAATTTTTCCTTTTGATCGGCAAAAAAGGCCTTGCGGCTGCGCGCTTCGTAATGGTTCTTTTCACCTAGCATCACTTGCTTTTGATTAAGTGTGAGCCGGTAAGAAAACGAAGCCAGTTCGCCCGTTTGTGTGCAGATGGCATGTACTTTGGTGACAAATTCAGCCACTGCCAACAGGTTAGGCATTGGGCCAAAAGGTTTGCCTTTGTAATCCATATCCAACCCTGCCACAATTACGCGCTTGCCATTGTTGGCAAGGGTATTGCACACGTCTACAATAGCATCATCAAAGAATTGTGCTTCATCGATACCTACCACATCACAGTCGCCAGCCAGCAGCAATATGTCCCCGGCAAAATTGACAGGGGTAGAGCGTATTTCGCGCTCGTTGTGCGATACAATTTTCTCCTCATCGTAGCGCGTGTCGATGGCGGGCTTAAAGATTTCCACCTTCTGTTGCGCAATCAGCGCACGGTTCAACCTGCGTATTAGCTCCTCCGTTTTTCCCGAAAACATACACCCACAGATTACTTCGATCCAGCCGTTCTTTTCTGAGCGGCTGTTTCGGCCGATGTGGGGTTCAATAAACATACTGCAAGTAAAGGAATTTAGATGTACGGTAGGCGATTTTTGCTGGCGAATTTAGCAGCCCTTTTTATACATTGAGTTACCCCTCAAATTTCATCCATCAAGAAATCATAAATTCTAAATATCTTTACCCACAAAGCAATCTGCGATGGACGAAAAAATCAGTCAGAAAGAAATTGAGCAATATGGACACGCCTTTTCCATTATGCTGACAGATAGTTTCTTTACAAAAAAAGAGAAGATAATCGGCTCGGAAATTCTGACGTTTACCGACATCAGGCAAGTGAACCTATTTATTGTGCGAGAGTTGCAATACAACTGGAAACAAGAGGCTTTCAAATTAAAGAGCCCGTACTTCGACTATCAGGCAGAAGAAGTGAAAACTGCAATGCTGAATTTGCAGAACACCTTATCCAATCATATTTCCATCGGCAAAAGTGATTTTCAGGTCTTGTTGAAGTCAGCCGTAGTTCGTACCCTTAATCTGTTGCTGGCGCCCTATGATTATTTTTCTGACTCGTTGGATCGGCATAGCAACGGCTACCTCACCACTGCTATCCTGAAAGAGGAAGTGAAATACCTGAAAATCAATCAAGCACCACTTGAAAACTTGGTGAAGAAATTAGAAGAACGCAAAGCAGTGCTGGTCACTGGCAAAGAGGCGTTCGCGTTGTTGGATCAGATTTTAGAAGAAGTCAACTTTACACCCGAAGATATTGAGCCCTACCTTGCACAGTTTTCTAAAAAACTGTCCGTGAGTGTTAGTAGATTTTTCAGCGAAAAAACAAAGACTTCGGGCACAGAAATCAGACCCGCAGCAAAATCAGACCAGACAAAAAATTTTATTGACACACCCAAACCAGAAAAAGAACTTACCACACTGGGCGAAAACCTAGCCAAGCAAAAAGTGGGACGACTCAAAGATTGCCTCACAATCAATCAAAAGTTTATGTTCACCAAAATTTTGTTCAAAGGCGACTTTGAGATTTTTACCGAAGCCATTGATTATATCGATTCTTTGGATACTCTTTCTCGGGTACTTGCTTACTTAGGTGATACCTATCCGCAGTGGGACAGAGAGAGTGAGGAGTATGAAGAATTTGTGGAACTGTTAACAAAACGGTTTTCGTAAAACTTTCTGAAAGAATTATTTTAAGTTTTTTTTCTTTTCTATATCAAGCGCTCTTTCCAAACGGTGGATCATATCATCTTTGGATTTAACGATCTCATCTTGTAACTTCAAATCAATTTTTAAAAGTCATCTATGGCTTTTATGTTGCTTTTTTTGGTATTTATATCATTCAATCAATGCAAAGATGATTCAATGATTATTACACCAAATTCCTCCTTCTATTGATGATCATAAAAAAGATATTGAGTTTCTTATTCATATTCGCTTCGCTTAACTATTTGTTACAGGCTCAAGTTTCTTATGGTTTACAAATTCAAAATTTTGGACGCCACGGTGGCGGTGGCGGTCAGCTTGATTCAATAACTGTGATTACAAATAGTAA
>JBJTHA010000357.1:0-2889 GCA_046094265.1 Cytophagales bacterium | reverse complement strand
GCGATGGTGCTCGTGTTGAGTCGGCTGATCGGGTCTTTGTAAAAATTCGAATCATCGCCTAACACGTTTATGATGCCGCGAGAAAATCTTATTTCGGGTGAAAACTTAAACAGCGGAAAATAAAAATCAAAACCCATTCCGGCTTCTACACTTATATTACTCCGTAGGATGGGAAGAGTGCCGATGGCGTTGCCTATGTCATTTTTTCCAGATAATTCGAACGCGGGAGTAATGCCGCCAATCATGTACATGCGCACATTGCCTCTGCGTACCGATTTGAATTTGAGCAGCAGAGGTAGTTCGAGCAAGGTAGTCTCAGCCAACTGGTACTGGGTAGTGCGGTTGGTAAAAAAATAGGTTAAACGATGTGAGTAAAAGCCTGCCTTGGGCATTACACGCAAATCCAGTAGTCCGTTGATGCGATAATTTATCAAGAAGCCCAAAGAAAAACCAGGCAAAAACCGGGGCTGAATAGATGAGACAGTGTCATATGCTTTGCCTAGAAATTTATCAGAGTAGCTGAGTTGGTACGTACTAGTATGCAACCCTAACGAAAATCCGTAACTAAATTTTCGTTCGTCATAATTTGGATTGTTTTGACGAGCCCATCTGAATAGCTGACCTGATGCTTGGGTGCAAACCAATGAGGCCGCCAGCACCGCCAGCATTATTTTATAGCGGTGTACAAAGTGCTGATGCCAAAGGTTAAAGGCGTGCATGTAGTATTTTTAAATCCAACTCCCGCTAAGATACTGGTGAAGTTTGCTCCATCGGGGAACTTGCTCACGGACTCGGGGAGGTACGAATAAGCACGTGAATCTTTTGAAAAAATTTTGCCGATAAAAGGTGTAACCACATTAAAGTAAAACAAATAAAACGGGCGAAACCACCAGGCACGGGGATTGGAGCATTCTAATATTACGACTTTGCCACCTGGCCTCAGCGTACGGTGCATCTCGGCTAGTCCCTTTTGCAAATTCTCAAAATTCCTCACTCCAAAAGCAACGATGATGGCATCAAAATTATTGTCGGAAAACGGAAGGTTTTCAGAGTCTGCATACTGCATCTGTACAACGGTACTATGTCCGTTATTTTTCATTTTCTTTCTGCCAACTTCTAGCATTCCTTCTGAAATGTCAACACCTATCACTTGATCCGGATTCAACGAGAGAGACTCAATTGCGAAATCTCCCGTGCCCGTGGCGATGTCCAGTATTTTTTTGGGCCGTAGGGCACGCAATGTGTCGATTGCTTTTTTGCGCCATAAAACGTCAATCCCAAAACTTAGAAAATGATTAAGAAAATCATAGGTGCCACTGATAGAATCAAACATGCGAGCTACCTGTTGTTTCTTGTTCGCATTGTCGTTTTTATATGGAACTACCTGCACGTGTGTACTTAGTCAATCGATAAAGTTGCAAAAATAACAGCAAATAGGCCAAAATGGTTGAATTAGTTGCCTAATACTTTGAACTCTACCCTGCGGTTGAGTTGACGCCCCTCTTCCTCATCATCGTTACTTGCCAAGGGCTTATCTTCCCCGTACCCGACTGTTTTCACTCTGCGCGGGTCAATACCTTTGGAGGTAAGGAAGCTCTTCACCGCCAGCGCCCTGCGTTGCGAAAGCCCTTTGTTGAACTCTTTTGTGCCGTAGCTATCGGTATGTCCCACTATCTCTACCATCAGGTTTTGATTTTGCTTCATCATGGCCTCCAACTTGTTCAACTCGGGATAGGCTTCCGTTTTGAATGTAGCCCTATCAAAGTCAAAATAAATATTGCGCAAGATTGACACCGCTCCCACTACCAATTTCCTCATTCGAATGGTATTAGTTATTGTTTTGGGCGTGGAGCTTGCTGGCTGTATGCGAACGGTTAAATTTTGGAAAATATATGCCTCTCGCTCCACCGATAACCTGTAATCTTTTGCGGTCTTGTTTGAAATGCTGAACTCATAATCGCTACCGTTGGTTGCCATGCCCACGGGTGCATTGTCGGTTAGGCCTTGCATTCGCACTTTAGCGTCAAGTGGCGCATCTGTTTCGCCATCCACCACCCGTACCACATATTTAACTGGTACAACTTCGGGCTTCACAACCTCAACTTTAGGTTCCACCTTTTGTTGTATTATCGGTTCTACTTTTGGCAACTCTTTTATCGGTTCTACAACTGGTTGCTTGGGCTCCTCTTTTACAGGTTCAGCATTTTTTGCAACCGAAGGCTCTTTCTTTACCTCTTCGATGGGCTTGATCGTGTAGATGTCTGAGTAACCCAAACCGTCTTCTCGCACAGACGAATAATACCAATGCTTACCATCTTTGGTACCGCTAAAGTAAATATCATCATCGGGCGAGTTAATAGGGTAGCCCATATTTTCAGGTTCGCTCCATTCGTTCTTGTCGGAATTCAGTAAACTAGACTTAAAAATATCAAAACCGCCCATGCCCTTGCGACCCTTCGAACTAAAATACAATGTTTTCTGGCTGTAATCAATAAATGGCCCATCTTCATCAAATTCTGTATTAATGGTCGGTCCTAAGTTCTTCACCTTACTCCATTCTCCTCTCGAATCTTTGGAGCAAACGTAAATGTCCGAACCACCATAGCCACCGGGACGCTCGCTGGCGAAGTAAAGTAAATCGCCATCTGCGGTAACAGAAACAGAAGACTCGCGGTATGATGAATTAATGATACCAGGTAACGCTTCTAACTCGCCCCAAGTACCATCTTTCTGGCGTTCTGTAAAGTAGATATCTCCGTTACCCTCATCTTTGTACACAAAAAGAGTCTTCCCGTCTGGTGAGAATGATAAGTTAGAATCGTTGAATTTTGTATTGATAGTAGGGCCAATATTGACAGCGCGTTTCCAAGTATCACCTTTTTTTACAGT
>JBJTHA010000356.1:0-5297 GCA_046094265.1 Cytophagales bacterium | reverse complement strand
AATGATATCCATTCGCACTTTTCATTTATACCTCCCTAATTTTCAAATCTTCAAATTGTGAAATTTTCAAATCTACTATATGGAAGAAGATAAAAATCAGCCCCAACAAAATCAGATCAACATTGAGTTATCGGAAGAAATAGCTGAAGGCATTTAGTCCAACCTAGCAATGATTGCACATTCCAACAGTGAGTTTGTAATCGATTTTATCCGCTTGATGCCGGGTGTACCAAAAGCAAAAGTGAAATCCCGCATCGTTATTACGCCAGAACATGCAAAAAGACTGTTGGCTGCTTTAAAGGACAACATTAGCAAGTACGAAGCAACATTCGGCCCCATCAAACAAACCAATGATGCACCCCAATTTCCTATGAATTTTGGAGGCACCATGGGCGAAGCATAATCGCAATTCAAAATTGAAATTAAGTCAAAACATCCTTACTTTTGACGTCCCTTACGCTGCAGGTCAGCGTTGAAATGCCCAGGTGGTGAAATTGGTAGACACGCTACTTTGAGGGGGTAGTGCCGCAAGGTGTGCTGGTTCGAGTCCAGTCCTGGGCACTTCTTAATTTAAGATGGCAGATTTACAATTTCAGGTTACAAAAATTTGGAATTTGTCATCTGCGATTTGAGATTGGAAAAATGCCGAAGTGGTGAAATTGGTAGACACGCACGTTTCAGAGGCGTGTGGCGCAAGCTGTGCGGGTTCGAGTCCCGCCTTCGGCACTTAATTTACAACTACCTTTTTCCTGAGTTCCTCGCTGGAACACATAATGCAAGTAGAAGCACTTGAAGTTGCGGAACTGCCCCCATGAAAACTGATCAGCAACTCGATCATCTCCGATTCGCAAAGGGCGGCCCTGCGATTCCCTTTTTCGCATCTGACGGGCGGGGCAATCGGTGGGCGGCCAATTCTTTTTCAAAAAAACGGCAGAAGTCATCCACTTTAAAAAAAGTCTCAGCAATTTTGCATTGAAGGGGTGGAGTGGTTTTCATCGATGTATTTGTTTGATATTCAAAAACCTCTACATCAAAAATCATTCCCCTCTCTTTTATCTACCACTCCGTTTTCTGTTTTGCTTATCCCGAACTCAAGTTAGATGCAATATACCCCGGCACGTCAAATAAAGACTTAACCTTGTTCCGGCAGCACCCGTAAGAAACATTCAATCGTGCTGGTGGCGATTTTGGAATCTGCATCTTGAAGCTTGTAGTTCACACGCTGCTCCATCTTCACCCGACCATCCACGCACAACACTTTATCGTCTGCCAATAGCAAGCCTGCACTTTTGAGGTCACCTGCTTGGATCACAACCAAATCACCCACATGGGGCTCAGCAATTGTAGGATAATGATTTAACCAACTTATTAAGTTACGAGGCAATGTGTAACCAGCAATACGATAAACACATTGAATGAGGCCAATATCATCTACACCAAAAGGAGTTCTACCGCCCTCCTGCTCGGGTGCATTAAAGTACTTCATTGCAATATTCTTGACAAACTCGCCATCTCGTTTTTGGCCAATTGATTTTGCTTCGCCATTAAAGGCAAACTGCTCATTCATTTTGAACAACTCTGATTGCGAAATCGGTACCACACTTCCGATGACTATCGAAACGGGCGTCTTCTTGTATAGAATTGTCGAACACACTTCAGTGGTGATCTTATACTCCGCGGTATTAATTTGTTCAAAATATTCAGATGTAATCGGATGATGGTGCTTTGCATCAACCCAACCAATCGATTGATCAAAGTAAACTCTGATGTGCAACCACTTGCGATCTTTACTCTGGCTCCATACTTCATAATGGTCGCCAAACAATAGTTGCGTTACCTGTTGAGAAAGATGATTGGGATCTTTTCTAACCGATACAATTGTTAATCTACAAACTCCGTATTGTACTTCCATTTGGCTATTTCAATTTGATGCGAGCGAGTTCCCGTTTAACATCTCTGTCTTTAATACTCTCACGCTTGTCGTGTAGTTTTTTACCACGAGCCAAGGCAATCTCCAACTTTGCCAAGCCACGTTCATTTATAAAAAGACGTATAGGTACGAGTGTAAATCCCTTCTCTTCCACTTTTCTATCTAACTTGCGAAGTTCCGATCGCTTTATCAATAGCTTTCGTTCACGAGCTGCCTCGTGATTGTAGTGAGTTCCCTGCTCGTAGGGTGAAATGTTGATACCTTTTGCAAACAACTCGCCATTGTTCATATAACAATATCCGTCTTGCAAGTTAACTTTCCCCTCTCGTATGGATTTTATTTCCGTTCCTTTCAATACTATACCGGCAACGAACTTGTCGATCAACTCATACTGAAAGTGTGCCTGTTTATTTTTGATATTGATTTCATTTGAAAAACGCAGTTTCATGGTGCAGGTGGCTTGAGTAATTGAATTAATTTTTCATTCTTCAACATTTTTTGTCCGGTTTTACCCGTTGCTATTATGCGATGTCCTGCCTTGGCCTCAATGTTGCAGATTAGTTCGTTGCGTTCAATTTTTTCAACAGTGGCCGTAAATGTAATTTTTTCTCCAACAAACGCTGGGTTTTTGTGATCAATGCTTAAAAATGTTCCGACACCCTCTTCATCATCATCTTTCATGTCGATAAAAAATTGGCGTGATGCCCATTCAAAATCGCGGGCTAGCGAAAAAGTAGAAAATACCCTATGCAAAACCATACCATGAAAAGCGGCAACCTCAGCTTCGGTTACTACTTTTGTATAAATTTTTGTATCTCCTGTTCGAAATATATTTTTCATAGTATTGTGATCCGATAGCTAAGTTAGCGATTGGGGCAACATCCAGTGTACTAAAACGTGAGTACGTGTATTTATAATGTGCGGCCATCGCAATCATAGCGGCATTATCGGTACAATACTCGAACTTAGGTATATAAGTTATCCAGCTTTCTAGTTGCGCAAGTTCTTGCAAACCGTTGCGCAAGCCAGTATTGGCGGCTACACCCCCAGCAATAGCAATTTGGTGAATACCCGTTTGTCGGGCCGCCAGTTTTAGTTTTCCAAGCATCATCTTTACTAGTTGAAACTGTACGCTTGCACAAATGTTGGTTAAGTTTTTTTGTACAAAACCCTCATTCTTTTTTTCCTGATCACGCAAGAAATACAACACTGCTGTTTTAATGCCGCTAAAAGAAAAATCGAGATCAGGCACTGAGGTGTCTCCAAATGTAAATGCCTTGGGGTTGCCCAACTGTGCATACTTATCGACAAGCGGCCCACCAGGGTAGGGCAGACTTAGCATCTTAGCAATTTTATCAAAGGCCTCGCCCACTGCATCATCGCGCGTTTCGCCAATCACCGACATCTTTACAAAATCCTCTACCAAAACAATTTGAGTATGGCCTCCGCTCACCGTCAAGCATAAGAACGGGAAACTTGGTTTAGGATCATCAATGAAGTGAGCCAGTACGTGCGCCTCCATGTGGTTGACTTCAATCAGCGGCAAGCCAAGAGCAAGTGCCATTCCCTTGGCAAACGAAACTCCCACCAAAAGCGAACCCATCAATCCGGGGCCTCGTGTAAAAGCGATGGCGTTTAACTCACCAACACCTATGTGTGCACTAGCCATTGCTTCGCTTACAACCAAATAGATATTTTGTTGGTGCGCACGCGAAGCAAGCTCGGGCACCACCCCGCCATATTTCTGGTGTACATTTTGCGAGGCAACAACATTATTAAGTACCTTGCCTTGTCGGATTACCGAGGCCGCGGTCTCATCGCATGAAGACTCGATTGCAAGGATGTTTGGAAGCATGCTTTTAGAAAAATGAAGTGGCAAGTTATTAAAAATTGGGTTTTGCTGCAGGTAAAGAGAGTGGTACTCTATGGCAGCTTCCTAACGCTGACATTTTTGGTGACTGCTTTCTTTCTGTTGCAATTACCGGCAGTACAAGAGGCTCTTCTGGGTCACTACACCCGGAAGTTCTCAAGCAGTTCAGATTTCCCAATCACTTTTAAGAAATTTTACCTCCGTTGGTACGACCAACTGGAAGTGGAAGGATTGGAAATTAAAGACAGCGAACAAAACCGAATGATCGCTATCGAGAAGTTGAGCGTTAACTTTAGTTTTCGCAGTTTAATGGATCGTGACAACATTAACATTGATGGCGTAGAAATTGACCATGCAGACGTGAATCTAAAGACTATTGCCGAAACTGACACGAGCAAGAACCTCAACATCAATGTATTCATTAATCGACTCAGCGGCAAATCCGAAGGTGTAGGTAATCCACCTAAAATCAATATTGGTGAAGTTTCGCTTGATCAATCAAAATTTAGCTTTAACGAAACACAGTTCGATTCCATTGCCAAGGGTTTTGACTACCACCATTTTAGAATTGACGTAGAGGCCGACTTGAATGCATTTAAGGTGATAGGTGATACCATCGAGTTCAATGTGAATTCAATGCAAGCGCAAGACAAGAAAACAGGATTAAGAATTAACAATCTGTCAACGTTTTACCGCATTTCGCAAACCACTATGGAGTTTCTTAATTTGAAACTGACTGCCAACGATAGTTACATTTCCGACACGATCATCCTTTCCTATGGAAGCCAGCGCGACTTGATTGATTTTAATAGCAAGGTAAACATCAAAGCAAAACTCAAAAACACAGTGATTTACCCAAAAGATCTGGCACTGTTCAATGCTGAACGCATTTTGCTACCCGAACCTTTGGTGCTAGATGGATCAGTATCTGGCAAAGTTTCAAGTTTTGTATACAAGGAAATGCAGGCTAAACTAGGTAAGACATCTATCGAGGGGACACTACGTATGGACGGACTGCCCAACATACCGGAGACTTTTATCGATTTGAGCGTAAAACGCGGTCGTGTACGCATTACCGATCTAAGCTTCTTGTTTCCAAACAAGATCAATAGTTTGCTAAAGCCTCTGGGGGATTTCACACTCAATGGCATGTTTCAAGGCTACGTTAGTGATTTTGTGGCAGATGGTGATTTCTTTGGCAGGCTTGGTCGGATTAAATCCGATATTAACGTCAAAATCAACCCCAGCGATGTTAACAAGTCCAGCTACAGCGGTAACCTAGCATTATACGATTTTGATCTGGGCGAGTACCTGGCTGACACTGCTAACTTTCAAAAAGTATCCCTTACCGGAAGAGTACGAGGCAAAGGACTTACCGAAAGCACGGCAGATTTTGTTCTCAACGGGCAAATCTCCTCCTTTGGAATCCGCAAATACAATTATCAAAACATCAGCACCAATGCACGTTTCGCGAAGCAACTCTTCAATGGGCAACTT
>JBJTHA010000355.1:0-4633 GCA_046094265.1 Cytophagales bacterium | reverse complement strand
AGAAAGTTCAGATATTGTTTTTGTTACTTCGTCACTTGTGCTGTATCCGCGAATTACTTCTACTAACTTCATTACCGGAACAGGATTCATAAAGTGCATGCCTATCACATTTGCTGGGCTTTTGGTGACAGACGCAATCTTAGTGATAGAGATTGATGATGTGTTTGAGGCGAGGATTGTGCCTGGCTTAGTATTCTCATCGATGTCTTTAAAGATCTTTAGTTTGAGTTCCACATTTTCTGTGGCAGCTTCTACCACCAGATCAGCTTCTTTTATGCCTTCTTTCAAGAAGGTGGTGGTGCTCAGGTTTGCCAAGGTTTGATTTCTTACTTCCGCTGTGATCGTGCCCTTCTCAATCTGTCTGGCAAGGTTTTTATCAATCGTAGCAACCGCTTTTTTCAACGCATCTTCGTTGATGTCGATTAGCGAAACAGTGAACCCGTGCTGGGCAAACACATGCGCTATACCATTGCCCATTGTACCCGAACCAATAACCGCTACTTTTTGCATTTTTCGTTATTACTTTTGAAGCCGCAAATATAGAACTTCGTCCATGGCCGAAAAACCGAATCCGCGGATTAAAAATTTATCAACTCGATACTTGCGGTTCTACAAATTTGGTGTGGCCTTTGGTATTTTGGCGATGGTGGTGGCGTTAGTAATACATGAAATTAGAAGGCAGTATAAAGGCGGCCAAACCATGATATTTCTCCCGCTTAGTTACGGCTATTTCATCTACCTCTGGTGGCAAGCTAACAAAAGGGTCTATCACACAGAGTTTGATGAAGAATACTTGTACGTGCAACAGCAAGGGCACGATGTACTGATTCCACTCGAGAATATCAAAGATGTGAACCTTATTTCCGTGGGTGGAGTGTACAAAGTAGATCTTTATTCGCCCGAAACTTTCGGAGATAAATTCTACTTCAAGCCGTCACTGCTCTACCCATTCAATCACAAGAAAAAGGAGGCTATTGTTGATGTCCTTTGGGCAAACATAGAAAAAGCCAAAAAACGCAAACAGGTGCTGCAGCGAAATGCGTTGATGAGCTGACTATTCGATAATCACCTCCTTGGCAAGGCCCATTGCATTGAAACGGATGGACAGTTGTTGGGTTTCGTTGGCCGAGCCGCAGGCTTTTCCGGGAGTTAACGCATAAAAAAAGAACTTTTGATTTCGTTTATACAATTCATTTTTGTCAGGGCGGCCCAACAATTTCACAATATCGTCTTGCGAAAGCCCTTTAAGCTTTTCATGCTGGCTTTGCAAGGGACCCAAAAAACGCAATCGCTCACCTTGGCATCCGTTTTTATCTCCCTTCCATTTTTCCAAATCAATTCCATCTAGTTGTGGCAGGGGTGTTCCGCACGCGACCAGCAAAAAAAATAGGGGTGTAAGTAGTTTGTTCATGAGGTTCTGCTGATTTGCGATTAACTTGCAGCGCGTTTCAAAAGTACACACATGGCATTAAAGATTGCAAAAGGCGTTTGGTTTGTTTCGTTGATTATTTTCTTGGCCATTTTCTTTTACAACTATGCGAGCCTTGGACCTTCAGTCACCATTGTAGAGGGCAAGGCACCTGTAGTGGCCTCGAAAGAAGGAGTATTTTATGGTTTCTTGGCAGTGGTGGCGTTATTGAACGTGTTTGTGTTTTTGATAAATCGCTTTTTTTCCGGCACTGATTTTAAGACTTGGTTTTATGGTTTGGTGGTGACGCTTAATGCTTTTCTGGCCATAGCCATCAATTACTTAGCACTTTATAATAGCCTTGAGAAGTATAACTACGAACAGATTGGGGGTATCATTTATGGAAGCATAGTGCTGATTGTGGTTTGGCTTACTGCTTGGCCAGTTTATATTTTGACGAAGCGTTTGATACCGCGTTAGAAAAATATTTTTTTGGTTTTAGTTGTTGATTGTCAACTGATTGATAGTTTCAGGTTCACTTTTTTTTGTAGGTGCTGAAATACTTCAATTCAATTAAAATACTTTAATTGCTGGTGGAGTTAATTTTTTTGACTGCAGATTTTAACGAACTCCGTTTCTGGTAACGGAATTTTTTCAACTTTGCGCGGTTTTATTTTATGGCAAAAGACACAATTGAATACAATGAATCGAGCATTCGCTCGCTTGATTGGCGAGAACACATCCGACTGCGGCCGGGTATGTACATTGGTAAACTGGGCGATGGCTCGGCCAAAGATGACGGCATCTATGTGTTGGTAAAGGAAGTAATCGACAACTGTATTGACGAGCACATGATGGGCTACGGCAAAGTCATCGATGTGACGATTACTGAGCGGCACGTGGTGGTGCGCGATTATGGGCGCGGCATACCACTTGGCAAAGTGGTGGACGTAGTTTCAAAAATCAACACCGGTGCTAAGTACGATTCCGGGGCTTTCCAAAAATCGGTCGGTTTAAATGGTGTGGGTACCAAAGCTGTTAACGCCCTCTCCAATTTTTTCAAGGTGCAGGCTTTCCGCGATGGCCAAACCAAGCTGGCCGAGTTTAAGAAGGGTATATTAGTAAATGACCCCAAAGCTACCAAGAGCAATGAAAAGAACGGTACGCTGGTAGAGTTTGAGCCCGATAACACCATGTTTAAGAACTATCATTTCATTCCAGAGTATTTGGATGACCTGATGTGGAACTACGCTTTCTTAAACGCTGGCCTCACGGTAAACTACAACGGCCGCAAATTCTATTCGAAAGATGGCTTGTTGGATTTGCTAAAGCAAAAGTCTGATCCCGAAGATATTCGTTACCCAATCATTCATTTTAAGGGAGATGACATTGAAGTGGCCATGACGCATGGCAGCCAGTATGGCGAAGAGTACTACTCATATGTAAATGGTCAAAACACAACCCAAGGTGGCACACATTTAGCCGCTTTCCGCGAAGGCGTGGTGCGTGGTGTGCGTGATTTTTTCAAGAAAGACTATGATGCTGCAGACATTCGCGCTAGCATCATAGGCGCCATAGCAGTGCGTGTGCAGGAGCCGGTTTTTGAATCGCAAACAAAGACGAAGCTCGGCTCTATTAACATGGCTCCAGAGGGTACCAGCGTTAAGAACTATGTGGGCGATTTTGTAGCGAAGGAACTTGAAATTTATTTGCACAAAAACCCCTCAACAGCTGATGCACTGCAAAAACGTATTCTTCAATCAGAGCGCGAGCGCAAGGAGATTGCCGGCATTAAGAAGCTGGCGAACGAACGCGCCAAAAAGGCGAATCTGCACAACAAGAAGCTGCGCGATTGTCGCTTTCATTTCGATGACCAAAAAGGGGAGAAGGGCGCGGAATCGGTTATTTTTATCACTGAAGGCGACTCTGCCAGCGGGTCCATCACCAAATCACGAGATGTAGAAACGCAAGCGGTATTCAGCTTGCGCGGAAAACCTCTTAACTGCTTTGGCCTCACCAAAAAGGTGGTGTATGAGAACGAGGAATTCAACTTATTACAGCACGCCCTCAATATTGAAGATGGCTTGGACGGGCTTCGTTACAATAAAGTGATCATCGCCACAGATGCTGATGTCGATGGCATGCACATTCGTTTGTTGCTGATGACATTTTTCCTTCAGTTCTTCCCCGACTTGGTAAAGGCCGGGCACGTGTATATTTTAGAAACTCCGTTGTTCCGTGTTCGCAATAAGAAAGAAACGATTTACTGTTATAGCGATGAAGAGCGCCAAGCGGCAATCAGTAAACTAGGCAACCGTCCGGAGATTACCCGGTTCAAAGGGTTGGGCGAAATTTCACCAGAAGAGTTTGGAACCTTCATAGGAGACAACATCCGCCTGCAACCAGTGAACATCGACAAAGAAAAGCACCTGATAAAAACGTTGGAGTTTTATATGGGCAAAAACACACCCGACCGTCAGGATTTCATTATAGAAAACTTGCGAATTGAGTTAGACAAAGTAACTGCCGAGAAAACCGAAGAGGCCCCAGCAGTTGAAACGGAGTAAATGGTAATGTAATGGTGTCACCAGCTTGATACCCATTTTTTAATATGGCAAAGAAAAAGTTAGCAAAGGAAATTCAGAACGAAGACGGCAGTACGCACGAGTTGATGTCGATTGATGGATTGTATGAAAGTTGGTTTTTGGACTATGCCTCGTATGTCATTTTAGAGCGTGCTGTTCCGCGCATTGAAGATGGTTTAAAACCAGTACAACGCAGGATAGCGCATGCCATCAAAGAAATGGACGATGGCCGTTTCAACAAAGTCGCGAATGTGATCGGTAGCACCATGCAGTATCACCCACATGGAGATGCAGCCATCGGTGAAGCCATCGTTAATCTAGGTCAAAAAGATTTATTGCTTGACACGCAAGGTAACTGGGGCGATGTGCGCACGGGCGATAGTGCTGCTGCACCTCGCTACATTGAAGCGCGGTTGTCGAAGTTTGCCTTAGATGTGGTATACAATCCGCAAACTACGGAATGGCAACTTTCTTACGATGGTCGCAAAAAAGAACCTGTCACGCTTCCGGTAAAGTTTCCGTTACTCTTGGCGCAAGGAGTGGAAGGTATTGCGGTAGGCCTTTCAACCAAAATATTGCCCCATAACTTTTGTGAGCTGATCAAAGCATCGATTGATGTGCTGAAGGGTAAGAATCCAAA
>JBJTHA010000354.1:0-5404 GCA_046094265.1 Cytophagales bacterium | reverse complement strand
GAACGTAATCAAAGAAGTTGAAGCCATTACTTCTTTTGAACAGATTCTTTTCACTCCAAACCCTGCAAAGATTATCGCAGTTAATGCAGAAGTTGAGAACGCCTATTACGCTGCAGTAACGAAATTGATACCACGGCAAGATAGCATCGCTCGACAAAAAAATATTCCGTTAGTCTATTCTAGTATCCACGGGGCAGGCATCACCATGGTGCCAGAGTGCTTGAAGCGCATGGGGTTTGACAATTTGCAGGTAGTGGAAGAGCAGCACCAACCCAACGGAAATTTCCCGACTGTGCAGTCGCCCAATCCGGAAGAGCGATCAGCCATGCAAATGGCGTTGAACAAGGCACAGGCAATCAATGCCGAATTAGTGATGGCCACGGACCCCGACACCGACCGTGTCGGCATTGGGATCAAAGACGATGCAGGTCAATTCTTCTTGCTAAATGGAAACCAAGCTTTCGCATTGATGATGTGGTTTGTGCTGAAGAACTTGAAAGAAAAGAAAGACGCGTACATCGCCAAAACCATTGTGACCACGGAACTGGTGGACGATATGGCGCGAGAATTGGGCGTGGAGTGTTTCAACACACTCACCGGTTTTAAATACATAGCCGAATTGATGCGCGAGCAAGAAGGCAAGAAGAAATTCATTGCTGCCGGAGAAGAAAGCTATGGCTACATGGTGGGCGACTTTGTGCGCGACAAAGATGCAGTGTCTGCCTGTGCCTTTTTTGCCGCCATGGCAGCTGCTGCCAAAGATGATGGCCATACATTGTACAATTGGCTTTTGGCAATGTACCTGGAGTTTGGGTTTTATAAAGAGGGGCTAATCAACTTGGTACGTAAGGGTGCCGAGGGCGAGCAACAGATCAAAGATATGATGAAGAAGTTTAGAGAAGCGCCCCCCGCGCAACTTGGAGGCGAAAAAGTAGTGCGCGTATTGGATTACAAGCTTCGCGAGGAAAGGAATTTGATCTCAGGCGAAAGGAAACCAATTGGCTTACCCGCATCTGATGTGCTTCAGTTTTACACCCAGCAAGGAACCAAAGTTTCCGTTAGGCCTTCCGGCACAGAGCCGAAAATCAAGTTTTATGTGAGCGTGAAATCGGTATTGAAATCAACGTCTGAGTTTGAAGTGGTGAACAAAAACCTGGACGACAGGATTAAGGTGATTGAGAAAGATTTGGCAGTCTAAATCTTAGATACTCGGCACTGGATGCTGGATTCTAGTATCTCGCATCAAGTATCCAGTTCTCACCAATCAATCTCCTTCAATCCCTTGCTGCGCAAGTATTCGTTTGTCTTACTGAAAGGCTTGCTTCCAAAAAATCCACGGTCGGCCGAAAAAGGCGAAGGGTGTGGCGACATGATGACGAAATGTTTATTACGGTCGATGACCTCTCCTTTTTTTTGCGCATAAGCGCCCCATAACACAAACACCAGGTTCTCTCGCTGATCTGACAGTGCCTTGATGGCCGCATCTGTAAACTGCTCCCACCCTTTGTTTTGATGCGAACCCGGAGAAGATGCCCGTACCGTCAGTGTTGCGTTCAACAGCAGCACACCTTGATCTGCCCATCGAATCAAATTAGCTGAGTTGGGTATGGGCTTGCCCAAATCGTTTCGAATCTCTTTGAAAATGTTCACCAATGACGGTGGGGGTTTTACCCCATCATTAACAGAAAAACACAAACCGTTTGCTTGCCCGTCACCGTGGTAAGGGTCTTGCCCCAGAATCACCACTTTCACTTCGTTGAACTTGCAGTGATCAAAAGCAGCAAAAATCTCTTTTGCACGAGGATACACGGTTGTTGAAGCATACTCGGCTTTTACAAAGCTGGCAAGCGACAAAAAATACGGTTTGTCAAATTCCTGTTGCAGTTTTTCCTTCCAAGATTCATCAATCTTTACATCCATGTTACATCAAAAGCTTAGCATAAATCGGCATCTATATTCTAACTTCTTTTGATTAAAAAAAAATCCTACTTTTGGTGCGATGGTGGCAGAAGTAACACAAGGCGTTAAGGTAATTGTTGAAACGGAGTATCAACCCTCTTACTCGAGCCCGAGTCAATACCACTACGTGTTTACTTACAAAATCACCATTATCAACAACAGCGATTACACGATTCAACTACAGCGCAGGCATTGGTATATACACGATGCAGGCTTTACTATGCGTGAAGTAGAGGGCGAAGGCGTTGTAGGGCTTCAGCCAATGTTAGAGCCGGGTGAATCGCATCATTACGTATCGGGCTGCAACCTGAAATCAGGATTGGGCAAAATGGTGGGCAGCTACCAAATGGAGCGTATCGTTGACGGCAGCAAATTTCAGGTAAACATTCCAGAGTTTGTGATGGTGGCACCGCTGAGGCTCAACTAGGGCGTGAAAATTTTTCAAGTAAAGTCATTTTTGAGACACTGGCTACTGCGCGTTGATGAGCACTCGCTGCACTCACCATTCTTTTACGACTTTTACAAAAATGTCATCAAAGCTAATTCCAACACAAGCGACTATACATCGATTGAAGAACTTAGAAAGAGACTAGCGCAAAACCACACGGCAATTTCGGTGGCAGACTTGGGTGCAACGTCTCATCATTTCGCGAGTACACAAAGAACGATCGCACAGGTGGCACGAACGAGCATCACACCAGCTCCCTGGTGCCAGTTTGTACAACGACTGTTGCGCTACACCCGCAGCAAAAAAGTAGTCGAACTTGGTACTTCCATGGGCATTATGTCGTTATACATGGCAACTGATCCACATGTTCAAGTCACCACGTTTGAGGGTAACCCCGACATGGTGAATATTGCGCTCACCAACTTTGATTTTTTTAAAAAGCAAAACATCAACCTGGTGGAAGGTAACATTGACAAAACATTGCCAAATCATTTGGAAACACCGTCTAAAATTGATTTTGTGTGGATGGATGCCAATCATCGTTACGAACCCACCATTCGCTATTTTGAAGCGCTAACCTTGCGCATGGCAGAAAAAGGCATTATCGCTATTGACGATATATACCATTCGCCAGAAATGGCGCGGGCTTGGTACGAATTGCACCAGCATGATTTGGTGTACGGTAGTTTGGACTTATTCAGGTGCGGAATATTGTTTTTGGACCCCACGTTAAACAAGCAGCATTTCATCTGTGCCATGTAGTGTGCTGGCTTTGCACCGCGTGCTATGATTATTTCTTTTTACTTTTGAGTTTTCAAACTATGTCTACACCCACAAAAAAATCAAATAAGTCGACTATCACGATTGTGATTCTGCTCATCATTATCGCAGTACAAAGCATAAAAATCTACCTCGACTATCAAGAGAAAGTAGAGGTAAAACAGCAATTGGTTTCCACTGAAGAGGATTTGGCCGGAACCATGCAGCGCCTTAACGATGTAAAAGCCGAACTTGACCAGAAAATTACAGAGATCCAAAAGTTAGGGGGCGATGTGGAAGACCTGAAAAAAGCAAAAGCAGAGGTAGAAAAGGAATTGAAGCGTAGCAATGCCCGCAGCTCGAAAGCACTTGCGGAATTAAAGGATAGGTTGGACGGTTACGAAGAGTTGCTGAAGGTGAAAGACGAAGAAATCGAAAAACTCAAAACGGTGAACAAAGAGTTGTTTACCGAAAACAGAACGCTGAAGACAAAGCAAAATAAGCTGTCTGATTCCATTACATCGCTCACCAAAAACAAGCAAGAGCTTGCTAGCAAGGTCGCGCTGGCATCTCAACTGAAGGCCGAAAACATAGTGGTGAAGGCATTGAACGAAAAAGGTAAAGAGCGCGACTCGCCTTTTAAGAACCGCTGGTTTAAAAAGCTGAAAGTCGAATTCAATCTGGCTGAAAACAAAGTAGCCCCCATTGAGGGAAAAAAGATCCTTATCCGGATAACCGACACCAACAATCAGGTAATTTTTGATCAAGGTCGCGGCAGCGGCACATTCATGCTCAACAACAAAGAAGAGTTTTACACTGCAGCACAAGAGATATTGTTTGACAATACACGCCAAAAGCTGACATTCGTCTACGAAAAAGGCTCTGATTATGCTGAGGGCAACTACCTGGTGGAGGTATTTACAGAAGGGTACAAGATGGGCGAAGTTCGGTTTGAGGTAAAGTAAACTTCAACCTTCTTATTTTCAGCACTTTACGGGTAATTTGGGCGCCCTGCTTTCGGGCATTTCTTTTTGAGTCACTATTGCCGAAATGTGTTTTTTGGCTACCTTTGCACCTCATTTTTAAAAACATTAACAAACTATCATGAAAAACTACGAAACAGTATTCATTTTGAATCCCGTTTTGTCTGAAGATCAGGCAAAGGATACTGTCGATAAGTTCGTGAAGGTGTTAACCAAGGCCAAAGCCAGCGTGATCAACGTTGAGCAATGGGGACTTAAGAAGATGGCATACGAAATCCAGAAGAAGTCCACCGGGTTTTACAACCTCATCGAATTCACGACAGAAGACAGCACGCTCACCAGCACTTTGGAAACAGAGTACAGACGCGATGAGTCGGTAATGCGTTTTATGACCATTGCTTTAGATAAGCATGCAACGGTGTACAACGAGCGCAGGCGCAAAGGAGAGTTCAACAGAAACAAAAAGCAAGGAACCCGCAAGGAGGCGGTTGAAGCATGAGCACCAATAATTCACAGGCCACCACGCTGATGAACGAATCCGTTAAGCGTAACGAGAACAAGCCAAAGTACTGCCGCTTCAAAAAGAACGGCATTAAGTATATCGACTACAAGGATCCTGATTTCTTGTTGAAGTTCATCAACGAGCAAGGCAAAATCCTTCCTCGCAGATTGACCGGCAACAGCTGGAAGTACCAGAACAAGGTAGCACAAGCGGTAAAGCGCGCACGCCACATGGCCATTCTACCTTATGTAGCAGACGGATTGAAATAACCTAACCCTGTAAAATCATGGAAGTAATTTTGAAACAAGACGTAACAGGACTCGGTTACAAAAATGATGTGGTGAAGGTAAAGCCGGGATATGGCAGAAACTATCTTATCCCCAATGGCATTGCGTTGATCGCCAATGAGTCGAACAAGAAAGTTGTAGCAGAAAACGTAAAGCAAGCCGCGCACAAGGCTGCCAAAGTAAAGGCTGATGCTGAAGCATTGGCTGCCAAGTTGGGCGAAATGACCATCGAAATTGGCACCAAGGCTGGCGAGAGCGGCAAGATTTTCGGTGCTGTTACAGCAGTACAGGTATCAGATGCACTGAAGGCAAAAGGCTTTGATGTTGATCGTAAGAAGATCAGCTTCAGAGAACAACCTAAGCAATTGGGCACTTACACCGCGCACTTAGACTTGCATAAAGAAGTGAAGCACGACATCACCGTAATCGTGGTGGCCGAGTAATTCGCTAATCCGTAAACTGAACA
>JBJTHA010000353.1:0-4064 GCA_046094265.1 Cytophagales bacterium | reverse complement strand
CCCACTACAAAATCAAATAACTTGGTTTTATCCAACACTAAAAAATAAACGCCTTGCGCAAGCTTATCTTTGCCATCAAACACAAATTGCTCATTTTTTACTACTGCTGTATCGCGCAGCAGCGTGCTCTCGCCATAGTAGTGGCCTAGGTACACTGTGGTATCTTTCCATCCTTTTATTTTGAATTCAATCTTGTATAGGTTTTGGCTTTTAGCGCCAACAGTAACAATAAGTAAAATGATAAACAGAAATCTTTTCATTTGAATAGTGAAATAGTTCGCAAAGTTGACGAAATACTTAAAAAAGCGCAATGGCGATTAATTGGTAAAGTTATAGAAGGGTAGCAGAAATATTTGTAAATGGATTGTTAATTCGTTCTATTTTTGCGCGTGCAAGATAAAAAGCTTGTAGTAATTGTTGGCCCCACGGCCTCTGGCAAGTCTGCTTTGGCGATAGACTTGGCCTTGCGGTGGAACACTGAAGTCATTTCGGCCGACTCCCGTCAAATTTATAAAGAGCTGGAGATTGGAACGGCCAAACCTTCGGATCAAGAATTGAAGTTGGTCAAGCACCATTTTGTTAATACCCATTCTATTGAAGAAGTGTACAATGCGGCACAGTTTGGCATGGATGCAGAGGCCTTGATTTTGCACCTCTTCCTGAAACACGATTACCTCATTGTTTGCGGTGGCTCCGGCTTGTACCTTAAGGCATTGTTAGAGGGTTTTGATGAAATGCCGGAAGTTCCGGCCGAGGTACGTGACAAAATTGTTGCTGAGTACAAAGACAAAGGATTGGGCTGGCTGCAAGCTGAAGTCAAGCATAAAGATCCAAACTACTTCGAAACAGTGGACATTCAGAATCCTCAGCGGCTGATGCGAGCGTTGGAGGTTTTTGCAGCTACGGGGAAACCGTTTTCGGAATGGCGCAAGAAATCCAAAAAGACTTTGCCGTACTCGTTGATTAAAGTGGGGCTCGATTTGAATCGCGACAAACTGTATGAGCGGATTGATGCCCGCATGGATAAAATGATTACAAACGGGTTGTTTGAAGAAGCGGCTAAGTTCTATCCGCAGAAACACCTCAACGCGTTGCAAACCGTTGGCTACCAAGAGATTTTTGATTTTATGGATGGTCTTTTCGACAAGGAGGAAGCGATTCGATTACTCAAACGCAACTCACGTCATTATGCCAAACGCCAGCTTACTTGGTTTAGGCGCGATGCGGAAGTGCATTGGTTTCAATCTTCGGATGCCGCTCGTGATTTCTGCCTGAACGATTTTTAGGGCGCAGTAGGGAAGGTGCCCGAAATTTTCCTACCGACTGCAGACTGCCAACTGCCTACTTTTATAGCTACTTTTGCGTTTCAAAATTCGGCTGTTTGAAGAAGATATTGATTATAACGTACTACTGGCCGCCCTTTGGGGGGAGTGGCGTGCAGCGTTGGCTAAAGTTTGTAAAGTACTTACCATCTTTTGGTTATCAACCATTTGTTTTCACACCCGAAAATCCATTTGTAGAAATTCAGGATGCCTCGTTGTTGAAGGATGTTCCTGCAGAGGCGGAGGTCATTAAACTGCCGATTTGGGAGCCATATCAGTTGTTTCAAAAACTCAGTGGCAATAAAAAGCAGACTGACTTTGTGAGCACAGGTAAGAAACCCTTCTTGCAACGATTATCTCTTTTTGTAAGAGGCAATTTTTTTATTCCTGATGCACGTGTGTTTTGGGTACGGCCGTCTGTTTTATTCCTCGATGATTTTTTGAAAAGCAATCATATCGACACCATCATCACCACCGGGCCGCCACACAGCATGCATTTGATTGGCTTGAAGTTGAAGCAGAAGAATCCCGCATTAAAATGGATTGCGGACTTCCGCGACCCGTGGAGCGAATGGGATTTGCTTGACACATTTTCATTAACTAATTGGGCGAGGAGACAGCACAAGAAAATGGAAAGGAAAGTGCTGACCAATGCCGATGAAGTAATCACCATTGCGCCCTATCACCAGCAGCGACTGCAGACATTGAGCGGTAGAAAAGTCCAGTTGATTACCAATGGCTTTGATGAAGATGATTTTAAAGATGTTCGACATCACTCAACCGAAAAGTTTACACTGCGGCATATTGGTGTAGTAGACGAGCTACGCGACCCGCGCCCCGTGATGCAGGCAATAAAAGATCTGATCATAGAAGGTAGCGTGCGCAAAGAGAAAATATTGGTGGAGTTTATCGGTAACGTGAATTCACGATTTCGCGCTGAGGTGCAAGATGACCCGATTCTAAATGCCATTACTTCTTTTGTTCCTCACTTGCCGCACAGTGAAGTCTTACAACGATATGGATCGACCGATGTGCAGCTGTTGGTATTGGCGCACACGGCCATCGCACCGGGTAACTTGCCAGGCAAATTTTTTGAGTATTTGGCATCCAGGAATTTTATTTTAGGGATAGGACCAGTGGATGGGGACGCTGCAGGTATTTTGAAAGAATTAACTGCTGGGGCGATCATCGAACGCCACAACCTGTCCGCGTTAAAGAAGTTGGTGTTAGAAAGGTTTGATTATTGGCAAACGCCAACCAAAATAAATCCAGTTGATGCAACTGTCTTTGCGCGAAAAAACCTCACACAACAGTTGGTAAAAATCTTAGCATCTTTGCGCGCGTGATTACGAAAGGGTTCATCAAAAGCTCAATGATCTATACGATGGCGGGCGCATTGCCGATGGCCAGCGGCATTTTATTGATGTTTTTTTATGGAAAACTCCCGGCCGATGTGTATGGCTCTCTATCGATTTACTTTGGTTTTTCTCTCCTCGTTCAGATTTTGGTTACGTATAGCTTTGATGCCTCCATCTACCTGAACTTTCATGAACACAAGCACGATACAAAGTCGCTAGCTGTTTTTGTCAGCAGTGCGTTTGTTTTCATATTGATGCTGAGTGCTGCCGTTGGCTTATTGTTGGCGTTGCTCGGCAATTTTATTTTTGATCGAGTGTATGGAGTAGGGCAAATTCCCTTTTTGCCGTTTGGTGTATTGTCGGTTGCCACAGGTATTTTTCAGGCATTATTCAAAGTCAATAACAGCTTACTTCAAACGCAGGGAAAGGCAACTACCTTTTTGTGGCTGAACTTACTTTCATTTTCGCTCATTGCCGGTTTGACCATTTTCGGTTTGATTATTTTCCCGAACACACTGAGGGGCCCAATTGCCGGTAAGTTGATAGGTGCGATGATTGCTGCCTCTTGGGTTTTGGGTAGTATTTTTCGACAGTTTGGTTTTCATTTCAGTTGGCAATCGCTCAAGCCAACCTTTGAATTCAACAATTCTTCTTTGATTTATCAAATTCAGCAATGGTTCATTAACTACTATGATCGTATCATCATTTTGGCACTTATCTCTAAATCAACGGTTGGGTATTACGATGTTGCGCTCAAATTTTTATTGGCCATCGATTTCTTACTCACCGGACTGAACGCCACCATCCATCCAAAAGTGCTTGGCAAGGTTTACGAGCAGTCTGTAAAAGCAAGCACCGTGGAGATCAATCGTTATTACAATGGGCTAACGGGTGTCGCAATTCTTGCCGTGGCTGGCAGTATTTTTGTTTTTCCTCCCATCATTCAACTCTTTTTCAACGAGGCATACCAAGCGGCTATTCCTCTTATTCCATTTGCTGCATTGGTTTACTTGCTTCGACCATTGCGCTTATGGGTGGCGATGCCCTACGCAGCCTTGAAGTATTCAAAGCCATTGCCGTACTTTTACTTGTTGGTAGCCATTGTTAAGATCGTGTTCTTATATTGGCTGGTGCAGGTTTGGGGAGTGTGGGGAGCGATTATCTCAACATTAGTGAGTTATATGGTGGAGATTTTAATTTTGTTTTGGGGTATAAGAAATCGATTTCATTATAAGTTTAATGCCTTTAAGTTGATAGTTGCTCCCTTATTGCTGGGGGTAAGCATTTTATTATTGGAGCCATGGTTGGGTGGTGGCTACCCTTGGCAGCTTCATTCGCTCTACGTTATGTTAAGCAGCTTCGTATTGTTGTGGGCGTATAGAAA
>JBJTHA010000352.1:0-7515 GCA_046094265.1 Cytophagales bacterium | reverse complement strand
GTTCCAACCGCATGTGCCTTGTCTTCGTTTTTTATGCCGATCATTTTCTCAATTTCATCTACAATATCTTTGGTTGCATTGGGTTTGGCCAGCTTTGCAATTTGTAATGAAAGTTTTTCGCAACGAATTTTATCGTACACTAATCTCAATTCTTCATCAACTAAAAATTTACCCGCTTCTTCATCCTTCACTAACAGTGCAGCATTTTCATTCACTAGTGCCATGGCGTTTTTAGTTTGGTGATCTTCGGCCACGTTGGGCGAAGGCACTAACAAGCTGGGCTTTTTAGCGACACATAATTCGGAAATAGAAAGCGCACCCGCTCTCGTAATCACTACATCTGCAGCAGCGTAAGCCAAATCCATTTGTTTCAAAAAATCAACAACACGCACCTTGCGCAGGTCTTTGTTTTCCAATTGCTTTTTGATGTGCTGAAAATAAATCTTGCCGGTTTGCCAAATTACCTGCACCTGCGCATCAATCAATTTATCAATATCTGCTAAAACACTTTCGTTGATGGTGCGCGCACCTAAGCTTCCACCAAGAACCAACAATGTTCTTTCACTAGCACTTAAGGCAAAATGGGTTAAGGCTTTTTCCCTCTTGTCTTCTATGTGGTTGATGTCTTTGCGCACGGGGTTGCCTGTAAGCACAATTTTTGACGCTGGAAAATAATTTTCCATACCCGCGTAGGCTACGCAAACTTTAATTGCTTTGCTCGCTACCTGTTTGTTGGTTAAACCCGCATACGAATTCTGTTCTTGTACTAAAGAAGGTATTTTACTTTTAGCAGCAGCCAACATAATAGGTCCACTGGCGTAGCCACCTGTTCCAATCACAGCGTCTGGTTTAAATTTTTTTATGATACTTGCTGCTTTGATATAACTGGAAATCAACTTGAAGGGAAAAAACAAATTGGAAAGTGTGAACTTACGTTGAATGCCACTGACCCATAATCCAATTATTTTATAACCCGCCTCTGGCACTTTTGTCATTTCCATTTTTCCTTTAGCACCCACAAATAAAATCTCAGCACTGGGGTGCCGCTCTCTAAACTCGTTTGCAATCGCTAAGGCAGGGAAGATATGGCCACCCGTTCCTCCCCCGCTAATAATCAATCGATATGGTTTTGTCGTATTCAGTGTGTATTCCGTTTATCTGTTACTTCTTAAGTTCTTACCATGCCTATTCATTTTCAAATTATCAAGCAGCTTTTGCTTCCACATCTTTTTCCTCATTTGTCAACTCGTTTGACGAAAGGCTTTGTCCCCAGTTGTGCTCCTGCTCTCCCCTGCTCACGCTCAAAATAATTCCAACCGAAAGGCCAGTGAAAACCATAGCTGTTCCACCCATGCTAATGAAGGGCAACGGTTGGCCTGTGATAGGACCCAGACCAACTACTACACCCATATTTACCATTGCCTGACAAACTAAATCAAAGCTTAATCCTGCGGAAAGCAATCCTCCAAATGCGCGCTCACTGTTGTAGGCAGCCTTCATACCTCGGTGAAGTAAGATCAAATACAAAATCAAAACCACTACACCGCCCACCATACCGTACTCCTCAATAACAATGGCATACACAAAATCAGAGTAGGGGTGTGGAAGTATATTGCGTTGCTCGCTATTGCCCGGGCCTTTGCCGATCACTCCGCCCGTGGCTACCGCAATCCTGCCGTGTTTTGCTTGGAATGGGAGTTCATCGTTGTTCACAAATGCTGTGATGCGGCTTAAAGCGGTTGCACCGCGCGTTCCGAACTTCAATGCCACCGCACCCGCCAGCAAGCCCACAAGCACGAGCATCACTAAATATTTGATGGGTACACGCCCGATGAACATTACCAACATACACGTTGCAAACAACAACACCGCTGTGGAAAGATTCGTCAATCCAATCAAACCGCAAATCACGCCACACCATATTAACACGGGTATTAATGCCTCTTTGATGTCATCAATATTTTGCTGTTTCTTCGATAACATGCTGGCAAGGTTGATGATCAACGCTAAACTGGCAAAGTCGGACGGTTGGAAAGACGTGTTGATAATGGGCAGCGTAATCCAACGTGCGGCATCGTTCAGCGTTGTTCCAAACTTAAAAGTGTATAACAACAATGGCACGCTCACCCAAAGGGCGAGTCGAGAGAGTTTTGAGTAATACCGATAGTCAATTTTGTGTGCAAACCACATGGCACCCAACCCCAAACAAACCATGAAGGTATGTTTCAACAAATAGGATTCCGTGCTGTTGGATCGCTTATAGGCGAGTGTTCCAATAGAACTATAGACTACCAAAATGCTGATCAAAGAAAGAGCAAAGACTACCGCCCAGATAACTCTGTCGCCCTGCAAGTTTTTATCCGCCCATTCTTTAATACTGCTTAGTTTCATATTTTTTTTAAGAATTTAGGAAGCAGGATGTAGGAGTAAGGAGTTATTACCTCGAATACCTCTCATATAAGCCTCTAATAATCTGCCTGCTTCTCCTGCGTCTTTGGTTAGTTTAGTTGTGTTAAAATATTCTAAATCATTAGCCAACAATAAATGATATTCTGTTTCAGACAAAGAGCCCTGTGCAGTATTCACAAACTTTAGCTCATCCGCAATTCCTTTCTTCTTAAATCCGTCTGCAATATTTGCTGCAATCGAAACAGATGACCTTTTTATTTGCGAACTCAAACCATACATCTCTTCCTTCGGAAAAGCTTTTGTAGCTTGGTAGACGTTCAGTACCAGTTGATGTGCCTTTTGCCACACAATCAACTCCTTAAACGACTTAGCAGTTTCTCTTTTCTCCATTGTCCTTTTCAAGTCTTAATCTCCTAACTACTATATTCTAACTACTGTCTCCTTCAGTGCCAGTACGGCTTCTCTAAACTGCGTCCCTCTGTCTTCATAGTTCTTGAACAAATCAAAACTGGCGCATGCTGGAGATAGCAATACAACATCACCTTGCCGCGCTACACGCAAAGCCATTTGGGCTAATTCTCTCACACTTTGTGTCTCGTATATCTCTTCTACCAAACCTGTAAATGCCTTTTTCAATTTCTCGTTATCCTTGCCCAAGCAAATCAGTACGCGTACTTTCTCACGCACTTGGTCTTCAATCAGTTTGTAGTCGTTGCCTTTGTCTATACCGCCTGCAATCCAAACCAAAGGTCCTTTGTAACTACCAAGTCCATACACTACCGAATCGACATTAGTCGCTTTCGAATCATTCACAAACTCTACTCCATTAATTACGGCTATTGACTCCAATCGGTGAGGTGCATTCTTGAATGTTTTTAACCCTTCACGAATTGCTTGTTCAGTAACGCCAGCTAACAATGCAGCCGATACTGCGGACAGCGTATTAATCAAATTGTGCGGGCCCTTCAATGTTGTATCGGCTTGCAGTATGCCGAACGAATTTGTGCCTACGTTAAAATTCATCTTTACACCGTCATAGTGAACGGGTGTCGTTGTATCGTGTAGCGAGACTTTCAATACACTCGGAACAATTTTTCTAACTTTTGCCTCCGTACTAGTAACAGGATCATCCGAATAAAAGATGAAGTGATTGTTCGCCAGCATGTTCTTCACCAATCGGAATTTCGATTGGATATAATTTTCCATTTTGTATTCGTAGCGATCGAGGTGGTCGGGGGTAATGTTCAACAAAATTCCAATCTCGGGACGGAATGTCACCGTGCCATCCAACTGAAAGCTGCTGATCTCAACCACATACCAATCGTAATTCCCGAACGCCACTTTCCGCGCTAAGCTCTCACCCACATTGCCCGCCAAGGTTACGTTGTAACCAGCGGATTTCAACAAGTGATAGGTAAGCAGTGTAGTAGTCGTTTTGCCATTTGTACCGGTGATGGCAATTACTTTACCCGACAGGAAGCGATAAGCAAATTCAATCTCATCGATCATCTCAATGTCAGCGGCCTTCACTTTCTTAACGACTTCAGCTTTCTCAGGAATGCCTGGGCTTTTGATGATCAGCGAAGCGCTGAG
Organism: Cytophagales bacterium; assembly: GCA_046094265.1. Classification (GTDB taxonomy): domain Bacteria; phylum Bacteroidota; class Bacteroidia; order Cytophagales; family Cyclobacteriaceae; genus ELB16-189. The sequence goes on along the minus strand of JBJTHA010000352.1, from coordinate 3,513 downwards.
TATTTTTTCGTCTGTATGGTGTAATTCCTCAAATGGAATTTGATACTGATTTAACTCTTCCTTGTACTGATCCTTGATCGCGCCAAAATCCGAGACAAAAACATCGTAGCCTTTGACTTTCGCCAAGATTGCTGCACCCGTGCCGCTTTCTCCTGAACCTAATATGACTACTGGTTTATTCATTTAAGATTTTAGATGTTCGAGGTACAATTTTTGATAATCCTATTTCTATTTTTTCGTTTATCTACTTTTTTCTGCCTTTAGCTTACACCTCATGGTTTTCAGTGACACTACATAAATTGATGTCAACTGATTAACTTCATCAAATAACTCATTCAACTTCTCTTTATTTATTCCGCTGTCTATTTCGTGTAGCAAATCAAGAAAATATTGCTCGGAAGTTTTTCAATCACCTTCAACACCTCCAAGGCAGATTTTCTATTTCTTGATATGAGCTGTTCTTTAGTCATAAATCGTACATCAAAAATTGTAAATCGTAAATCTTATCTCACTTTCAACATTGCCAAACTCACAATTGCCAACAGTATTCCTACAATCCAGAACCGCGTTACAATTTTTGGTTCAGGAATATTTTTTTTCTGATAATGGTGATGCAGTGGCGACATTAATAAAATCCGTCTGCCCTGGCCATACTTTTTCTTGGTGTATTTAAAGTAGCTTACTTGTAGCATTACTGATAAATTCTCCACCAAAAAAATTCCGCATACCAAGGGAATCATCAATTCCTTACGCACTGCCAGTGCCAACACCGCGATGATTCCACCCAATGATAAACTGCCCGTATCGCCCATGAACACTTGCGCGGGATATGCGTTGTACCAAAGAAAACCCAAACACGCTCCTACAAATGCGGTACAGAAAATTACCAGTTCACCCAAGTTGGGGATGTACATGATATTGAGATAACCACTAAAGTCTATGCGGCCTGAGAGGTAAGCGAAGATGGCGAGTGTTAACCCGATGATGCCGGAAGTGCCTGCGGCCAATCCATCAATACCATCTGTAATATTGGCCCCATTACTCACCGCAGTAATAATCAAAATCACCACCAATGTGTACACTATCCATGTATAATTTTGATCGAGCCAAGGCGTAAGGCTATGGTAGTCGAACTCGTTGTTCTTTAAAAATGGTACTGTAGTTTTGGTCGACTTTACATCGTATTCGGATTTTACCGAACTTGGTGCCATCATTTCAATACTGGCTGTTGCTGCCGGCACACGCTCGCGCACCACCACATTCTCATTAAAATAAAGTGTTAATCCAACAATCAACCCAATCGTCACTTGTCCCACAATTTTAAATCGGCCCGCTAACCCCTCTTTGTTCTTTTTAAACACTTTAATATAGTCATCTAAAAATCCGATCAAGCCTAACCATACAGTGGTGGCAATGAGTAGAATAACATACACGTTATCGATTTTAGCGAACAAAAAGGTAGGCACCAGTATGGCAGCAAGAATGATTAATCCACCCATTGTGGGTGTTCCTTTCTTTTGCATCTGGCCCTCCAAACCCAAGTCGCGGATATCTTCCCCCACTTGCTTTTTGCGCAGCATACTAATTAAACTCTTACCAAAGAAAATAGTGATGAGCAGCGACAGCACTGCCGCCATGCCTGCGCGGAAAGAGATGTATTGAAATAATCCCGCACCCGGGAAGTCAAAATTTCTTTCGATATAGTCGAAAAAGTAATATAACATTAGCTTTGATCTTCTTTTGAATTTGAAAATTTGAAAATTAGCTGATTTGAAAATTGACAAGCTTTGGCTCCCTCTGCCTTCATTTTCAAATTTTCAAATTGACTCATTTTCAAATATTCTTTTTCAATTTGCAAACATCTTTAACATCCTCATCACCACTTCCTTGTCATCAAAAGGGTACTTCACTCCTTTTATCTCTTGGTAATTTTCGTGGCCCTTGCCTGCTACCAGAATAATATCTTTCTCCTTCGCTAGCATGCAGGCGGTTTTAATAGCTTCTTCCCGATCTACCATCACTAATGTTTTCTTGACATCGCTCGGGCTCACTCCTTGTTGCATTTCTCTGATGATCTCGGCAGGGTCTTCGCTGCGCGGATTATCGGAAGTAAAAATGATCTTGTTCGAATACTTGCACGCCACCGCAGCCATCAACGGTCGCTTAGTCTTGTCTCTGTCTCCCCCGCATCCGACAACGGCAATCACTTGCTCTTGACCCGTGCGGAAATTGGTAATCGTCTCCAACACGTTTTTCAACGCATCGGGTGTGTGTGCGTAATCAACAATAGCAGTAAACTTTGCTCCTGGCATCACTAATTCAAAGCGGCCAGGCGCGCTATTCAATGCGGAGAGTTTCATCAAAACCATTTCTGAATCTTCACCCAACAAACACGCTGCACCGTACACCGTTAATAAGTTGTAAGCATTAAAATCACCAATCAGTTTGAACCAAACAGTGCGGTCGCCAATCTGCAACTCCAAACCATGAATGGAGTTAGTGATGATTCTGGCCTTGAAGTCGGCCATTTTTTTAATACCGTACGTGTGCTTCTTTGCTGTGGTATTTTGCAGCATTACGCTACCGCGTTTGTCGTCTATATTTACCAGCGCAAAAGCATTGGGTGATAACCCATCAAAAAAACCTTTCTTGGCGCGGATATAACTCTCAAACGTGCGGTGGTAATCCAAATGATCGTGAGTGATGTTGGTAAAGAGTGCACCTACGAAATGTATTCCTTCTATTCTGCCCTGCACCACCGCATGCGAGCTCACCTCCATAAAGCAGTGGGTGCAATTCGCATTCAACATTTGCACCATCAACTCATTTATTTGAATGGGATCTGGTGTGGTGTGCGTGGCTTGCAAGTCGTTGTCAACAATTTTATTCACAACTGTGGATAATAATCCGCAGCGGTAACCTAGTGAGGAAAATAACTTGAACAGCAAAGTTGCCACCGTTGTCTTACCATTCGTACCCGTTACGCCTACTACTTTTAATTTGGATGATGGGTTGCCATAGAAATTAGAAGCGATGATACCAAGTGCATGCGCACTGTCCTTGACTGTAACATAGGTAGCTGACGCTGAAATTGTATCAGGCAACTTCTCTGCGATGATCGCAATTGCCCCGTTCGCTACGGCTTTTTCAATAAATACATGGCCATCGGCATTTGTGCCTTGAATGGCAATAAACAGAGAACCAGACTGCACTTTGCGCGAGTCAAAGCAGATACTCTTCACTTCCACATTCATGCTACCCGATGTGGAAGTGATGTTAACTCTATATAATATATCTTTAAGTTCCGCCATTAACTTAGTCTCAAATAAATCCTAGCTCCCTTTCCTGCTTTCACACCAGGCGAAAGTGACTGCTCTTTCACTCTTCCCTTTCCATCGTATGACACTCTCAACCCAGATTTCTCCAACACGTAAATTGCATCTCGGAACGTCATCCCCATTACATCCGGTACCAATCCTTTTATGATGGGATTTTTCTTCCACACCACAGCAC
>JBJTHA010000351.1:0-3240 GCA_046094265.1 Cytophagales bacterium | reverse complement strand
GGTACCACTCTTACCTACACTGAGCCATTGGGCGGCCGCAAATACTTAGAAGCCAGCTATGCGTTTCGCACCAATCGCAATGAAGTAAACAGAGAAGTGTATAACGAAGCCGGTGGCGTTCGCACATTGAATACCGAGTTAAGTAACAAATTCAACAGCGATTATCTGTACAGCCGCCCCAGTTTAAGTTTTAGAATGAACAGGCAGAAATACAACCTGACCACCGGTGTAAGCTACCAAAGCACACAACTAAAGGGCAACCTGATTTCGAGCAATACAACCATCAACCGCACATTTGAAAATATTCTGCCCATGGCTCGCTTCAATTATGATTTCAGCACCTTTAAGCACTTGCGTTTCGATTATGAAACATCGATGCAAGAACCCACCGTGCAACAGTTGCAACCCGTTATCAACAACACAGACCAACTGAACCTCACCAGTGGAAATCCACAACTTCGCCCTGCGTATGCCCATAACTTAAGCGCTAACTTTACTTCTTTCAACCCTGGCAAGTTTGTGAATGTATTTGGCTTTTTTACAGCCATTTATACCACCAACGCCATTGTCAATTCACAAACTGTTCTGCCCGGTTTTGTGCGGTTGACGAAACCTGTTAATGTTGCCGACAACCTTATCATGACGGGTAATTTTAATGTTGGGTTTCCGGTGAAGAAATTAAACAGTCGATTCAGCATTGGACCTACGGGCACTTACCTGAGTGCTATCAATGTGCTCAACGATGTTTCGAGTCGTACGTGGCAACACACAATGGGCGGAACGGTGCGCTACAATTATACATTGAAAGAAATTTTGATTATCGACTTGAGCGCGAACATTAGTCGCCAGCAAAACACATTTGAAAATGCCCAGCAAAACCAAGCGTTCATCAACCGCACCTATACATCAGAGGTCAACGTTACTTTTCTAAAAAACTATCAATTCAATAATAGCTTCAACTACTATAGCTACAACAGCGAAACCACTTCGTTCAGCCAAACCATACCAATTTGGAATATTTCTTTCTCACGCTTTTTACTGAAAAACAATGTAGGTGAATTGAAAATAGGCGCAAATAATTTGTTGGATCAAAGTTTAAGTGTAAACCAAACCGCCACCGCCAACTATTTGCAACAAACTACCAGCAATAATTTAGGCCGTTATTTCATGGTCAGTTTTACGTATGCCATCAACAAACAGCTTAACCCCATGGGTGCTGGCCGAAGAAGTGGCCGAGGGATGCAGATGATTATCAACAATTAGGATAGTGCAGTTGGTAAATAGGGAGAAGACACCGCCAGTAGCGCGGTGTTTTTTTATTTAAACCAAACACTGATGTGTACGTTAGACATCTAAGATGAAATTAATCTTTTTACTGATCGCAGCCGTTTGCACCATTTCTTCGGTGGCGCAGAACAAAATCAGTGGCACCTTAAAAGATGAAAAAACAGGCGAGCCTATTGCTTTTGCCAATGTATTTTTTTCCAACACTACTTTTGGCTCATCAACTAACGACAAAGGTGAATTTAGCTTTTCCGGATTCCCATCGGGCAAATACGATTTGACTTTTGCGTTTGTAGGATACGCCACGTTGCAAGTCCCCGTGTCATTTGAAGGTAATACCCATTTGATTGTGAAACAGACCTTAGCGCCTGAAGCAAAGCTCTTAAGCGAAATATTGGTAAAACCCGATACGGTTGGATGGGCGCGTAACTTTCGGGATTTTACTTACCACCTGCTCGGAAATTCGCAGTATGCAAAAAAATGCGTTATCAAAAACCCAAAAGACGTATCCTTGTACTTCGACAAACATGAGGCGGTGTTGGTGGCGCACGCGAAAAAGCCAATCGTTATTGAGAATTTTGCCACAGGCTACAGAATCAACTATTACTTATACTTCTTTGAATTTCAAGCTCGCACGGGAATATTCAATATTTATGGTTTTCCGCAGTTTGAGGAAATGGCGGCAAAAAATGAACGAGTAAAAAAGAATTGGTTAAAAACCCGGCAACGAATCTATGAGGGTTCATTGCTTCACTTCATGCGTTCGTGGCGAAGTGGCAATTGGAGGGAAAATGATTTCACTGTATCAAGGCTATACCGGGTGCCCAATCCCAAGCGGCCATCAGACGAATTCCTGAGTAAAAAAATAAAGTCACTTCGTGAACGATCAGGCGGTAAGTTGAAATTTTCGTTTTCATCAACAGATAAACCAAAAGTGGTCGATGGCGATAGCTTGGCTTATTTCATTCAGTTGCGCAGCTTGCCCAAAGAGGTAGACAGTGTGGCAAAAGAAAAACTTACCGGAAAAGAATTTGATGTAAACGGAGATGGGGCGGAAAACTTTAAAGGATTGTTGACGATCAAGTACGACCGACTGGAAGAACCCGAATATGCCGCCACTGTAGGGCGACCCGATCAGCGAATCAAACGACAATCCTTACTTCATGTGCTTCAACCCATCACTATTTATGACAATGGCTATTATGAGGACGTGAAAGGCATATTTTTAGAAAAGTATTGGTCGTGGTCAGAGAAAATTTCAACCCTCTTGCCCCTTGACTATGTAAGTCAGCCAGATTGATTTCGCACCAGCAACTTTCTTTTTTCTAGGTAAGAATAGAGTTGTAGCTTTGTGAAATGAAGTTTTTATTTCTGTTATCGACCATTATGGTATCGCAATTGATCGCTGCACAAACTTATCTTCCCAAGTTTGATGTACAAGGTCACCGTGGTGCGCGGGGGCTGAAGCCCGAAAATACCATCCCAGCATTTTTGACTGCGCTTGACTATGGTGTGACCACCCTAGAGTTGGACGTGGTGATTACAAAAGACAAAAAAGTATTGGTATCGCACGAGCCCTGGATGTTTTCAGGTATTTGCTTAACACCTGATGGCAACACCATTTTGGGGAAGGATGAGAAAAGATACAACATTTATGAACTCACATACGAGGAGGTAAAAAAGTTCGATTGTGGATCCATTGGTAACGGGCACTTCCCTGAGCAAGAAAAAATAAAAATTTCAAAACCGTTGCTGAGCGATGTGATTGTGGCGGCCGAAACACACATCAAAAGCTACACACGCTACGAGGTAGACTACAACATCGAAATTAAGTCTGAAAAAGAATTGTATGGAAAGTTTCAGCCTCATCCTGAAGAGTTTTCGGATTTGGTGTTTAACCTCATTGACCAATACTTGCCGCTAGACCGTGTGGTGATCCAGTCGTGTGTTTTTTAA
>JBJTHA010000350.1:0-8957 GCA_046094265.1 Cytophagales bacterium | reverse complement strand
CGATTTGGATTTGCACGTGAAACCGACACGCCAATCTTGCCCATTTCTTTTGGCAAGCCTTCCACGATTTTGTTCCAGGTCTCTCCACCGTCAGTCGATTTCCAAATGGCTGAAGTTGGTCCACTCTCTACTTTCCACGGGTAGCGTCTGTGTGGCCAAGTAGCCGCGTACAAAATCCGCGGGTTGGTCATGTCCATGCTTAAGCTGCTGATGCCTGTGTTGTCATCTACAAATAAAGTCCTCTTCCAGGTAGTACCACCGTCAATCGATTTATAAACTCCGCGATCTGGGCTTGCACCGTGTACAGACCCTTGTGCGGCTACCAACACTACATCTGAATTATGAGGATGCACCACTACATCTGAAATGTGCCGCGTTTTTTCCAAACCCATATTCTTCCACGATTTCCCACCATCCGTGGATTTGTAAACACCGTCACCGTAAGAAGTCATCACACCGCGAACGGCATGTTCACCCGTGCCTACATAAATCACATTCGGGTCGCTTTCGCTGATGGCGATATCACCCATCGAACCCACTTTGAAAAAACCATCGGAAACGTTTTTCCAAACGATGCCCGCATCTTCCGTCTTCCAAACACCACCTCCTGTGTAGCCGACAAAATATACATTTTCATTTGTTGGATGACCCGCAATTGCGTTGGCACGTCCACCTCGCCCGGGGCCAATGTTGCGCCACTTAATACCTTTATATTGTTCAGCATTGAGGGCAGACGCCACAGGCGCAGTACTTTTATTTTTTTGAGCGAGTGTGCTGCCAACGAATACAGTGGCTAGCAGAAGTAGGAGGATTCGTTGCATAAGTTGAGGTTTAGCAAAATCCGAGTTAAGAATTTTTTACTAAAAAACCTTGAAAAATTGTGTAATGAATAATTTGCAGTACACAAGTGGCACGCCAACCCACAGGATTAGTCAAAGTATCCAGAATAATCAAGGAATTTGAGTTGCTCGGCATTTTCAGAATTTTTGCAGGTTCCTAAGCTCAAATTAGGCAATAGATTTTCTGTTGAGTAGGTAGGGTTAAACTCTTTGGTGGCTCGCAGTTTGTCGGACGCTATCAGTGTGCCATTTTAGTGGCTATAAAAGCCCTCGAAGCCTTAAGGATGATAATACGTAATCTTACAAAAATCGGAGAGCTACCTTGGCGCCCCACCACATTTTCAAGTTATGGGTAGTGTTAATGTTGCGTTCGGAAATAATTTCGGGTTTGAAATGCGTAAACAGAAACGGTGTATCGTTAACGGTTGGATCTGACAGATAGCCGTTAAGTGTAACGCCACCATAAATCCAAAACTTACGCGCCAATTTGAAGTCTAACCCTGCATGTAACTTGTTGAGTAAGCTTAGCGACTGCGTAAACGATGGCTTGGTTACATGCTGTACCGTAGCATCAATATTGAGTTGAATGCCAGGGGTGATCTTACGGGCGGTACCAATGCCATATCCAAACGTCCACAAATAGTTGTTGTTTGCAATCTGATTAGGCTGAATCCCCACCAATAGGATATTATAGAATTTTCGGGCACCGGTGCGGAAAGCCAGGTTTCCATAAAAAATCTCATCGGCAGAAAGTTCCAGGCGATGGTAGCCGTGGTTAACATAGCTGATCAACCCAATAGGCACACCACCCAGCGAATCGGCATAGTTGAGCAATCCAATTTGGGTGCCACGCACATTTTTGCCATAGTTGAAGACACCCGCAATTTGAGACCCGGCTACGCGCCTTGTGCCGAAGTTAGCGATACCTGCAATTTGGCTTCCATGCATACCCCGGGTGGTAAGGTTCATCGTGCCCGCTACTTGTGTTCCGCGTAAGCTACCTAAAGATAAGTTGACACCACCGGTAATTTGTACACCGCGCGAGGGACCCCTCGATAAGTTATGAAAACCCGCTACTTGCACACCATGTATTGCCCGCAGGTTGGTGTTAGCAAAACCCGCCACTTGCACTCCGTGCAGTTCTCCTCTGTTGCCATTGTAGAAGCCCGCCATCTGAACGGCCTTCACTTCGCCACCGCTTACATTTGCCAAACCCGCAGCTTGTAGACCATACACGTCTCTGCCTACTAAATTGCCAACGCCAGAAATCTGTAACCAACTGACATCTCCCCGGTCAATATTAAAGAAGAACCCAAGCTCAATTTGTCGCGTGCCCAGCGAGTAGCCACCGAGTATATTAATCGAGTAGTTGTTGATGGTATTGCCGCTTAGTTCGTTGTTCGTGCCTACAAATGGCAGCAACGAAATTTGAATATCGCGGTAAATGGTGTCGCTAATATTTTGGACATTTGGTTCCGACTCGTAAGGCATACTCATGATCTCCGGTGTCTTATCAATTCTTGCTGTATCTGCCGGTGAAGGTGTGGTCACTACCTTGCTGTGCATCAGCACCCTCAACGACTGTAAGTTTTGAGCCGGCAATTTGACCAAGGTGTCAAGATAATTTTTCTTGCTTACCGAAAACCGAATCGAGTCTGATTGTTTAGCTAGTTTTAATTGGAAAAACCCCACCTCATCGGTGATCACAGACGTAACGGAATGCGTGTCATACACGCTTGCATTTTCAATTTTTCTTCCGGTAACTGCATCTTCCACAAACCCCGTAATTATTACTTGCGAAGGCTTGCTAGCTACTGCCATTTTTTTCAAAATCACATACTTATTCTTCTCTTTGAACTGCATGGTGCCTTTAAAAATCTCGTCCAGCACTTCGCGTATTGTTCTTTCAAATGCATATACAGTAACAAGCTGGCTATTTGAAATAATGGCACTGTTGTAGGAGAAAGCAAAGCCACCTTCTTTAGAAATTTTTGTCAACGCTTCCGGCAGACGCTCGTTCATCAAGCTAATAGTGATTTTCTTGTCCAAAAGCGGCTGGCATTTTGAAAACGTGGTAATTAGCAAAAATGCTATTGTGCAAAAGCTCCTCATCGTTTGATTTCATTCAAGGCATCAATCTGGTTGATGCCGCTTGTTTTCAATTGTTTTTGACTATATCAATGTGAGTGACAACCCGGTCCCTCCAACACCACTTCCTGTCCTTTTCTTGAAATCGTTAAACCCATGGTTTCAGCTATCACTTCAATTATTATATTTGGATTATCTTCATTGAAATAAGCAGTCAATCGGCAGTCGGCAAGTGCTGGCGCCAGTAAAATGTGTGTGTTGTAAATTTCGTTCAACAACGCCACGGCCGACTTAAGATCGGTATTGTTAAAGTTAAAGACCTTTGTTTTGTACGCGAGCACGTTGGTGTCAGGCTTCGCAATGCGCTGAAACTCTTTCAATTTTTTCAAGTAACGTGCACTTTCACCCGCCTTTAAATTCAAACCTGCATTTTTCAATGTATAGAATTGTACTTCCCCCTCTGTTACCACGATTTCAATCGTGTCTTTATCAGGGTAGGCCTTTAAGTTGAACTCCGTGCCGATGTCGCGCACTAACACCTCGTCTGCTTCAATAATAAATGGTTTGGCCTCTTCATGTTTTACTTGGAAAAACGCCTCGCCCTTTAACTTCACTTTCCTCGCCTTCGAGTCGGGATTGAATGCAAAAGTCAATTCACTTTTTTTGTTAAGGAACACTTTTGAACCATCTGGCAGGGTATCACTCTTGGTATCGGAAACAGTTGCCAGGCTGCGCACGTGTTCTACATCCCGGCTGGTGATGTAAAATAATGAGGCTACCCCCAAAATGGCCGCGAAGGAAGCAGCAATTCGCCAATCAAAAGTGAACAAGCGCCTTTCTCGCGCCTCAGGTTTTTGGTCCAATTTAGATTTTACATGTTGCCAGGCGGCATTCGCATCAAATCGCTCGCTTACATGTGGGGAGGCAGCTTTTTCGAAAATCAATTTTAAGTCGTCAAAATGTTTTTGATTGTCCGCATTCGTCTGCCGCCAAACGTCTATTATTTGCAGCTCTTCTGCTGTGGCTTCGCCAGCAAGCGCCTTACTCAGCAACACTTCAATATCGTTGTTATCCTTCATCACAATAGCCAGGGTGTTATCAATAAAACAATCGGTAAATAATCTTTCAATTGCTCGCGCATCAACTTCAATGCTTTGCCCATGTGGTTCTCTACTGTCTTCACCGAGATTTGCAGTTGGTCTGCAATCTCTTGGTACTTCAATTCTTCAAACCGGCTGAGCTGAAATACCAAGCGGCATTGTTCAGGTAGTGCCTTCATCGCGTCAAAAATCTTCGACTCCAAATCATGCGCCTGAACCTTTTCATCCACTAATGCTCGTGCCGTTTCCACTACAATGAGTTGTTGTGAGGCATGTATTCTTTTTACCCGCTCGTGTTTTAACCGATTCAGGCTGCCATTTCGAACCATGGAGTAGAGGTAGGCTTTCAATGAACTCTGCACATTCAGTTCTATTCTTTTCTCCCACATTTTGATGAATGTGTTTTGCACCACTTCTTCCGCTTCGTTTCGGTCGTTCAAAAACGAGTAGGCATATTGGCACAACGGTTGGTACAGGGTTTTAAAAATCATTTCAAAAGCCTTTTGGTCGCCCTTAATGATTGCCTGATAGATTTCCAATTCCGGTTGCATCTGCCTGTAAAAAGACAGTGCAATGTACGGTTTAGTTTATTTTTTGTTGCTTGCACGTCAACGGCCGCGGGTAATGTTGGCCTTGCCTATCAACAACCCACGTCTAATATCGGGCGAGCCCAGTATCTCTATCATCGGTTCGCCAAATGCGCTAATGTATACCTGATTAGATGCAAAGAGTTTTAGTCGCCCTTCTCCGTAAACAGAAGTGGTGATGTCTTCGCTTTTCAGTGCGCTATTGTCCATTCGGTTTTCACCATACATGCGGTGTGTTTGCTTTTTTGCAACACCTGACTTAACCTTCACTTTATTTTCACCATACAGCGCTACTCGAAACTCATCTACATTCAAACTATCAATGGTGATTTCTGCTTCGCCATAGGCCTTCAGCATGAATTCTTCACCAACAATAGGGCTGCTGCACGTGATTTCTTCTGCACCGCGCACTTGCAGCTTGCGGAGTTCTTTATACGTAACGTAAGCAGTTACTTCAGCATTTCGGTAAACACTTACTTTGCCATTGTAGTGATAGTCTTCATCGTCCACGGAATAATGTTCACGCTTTTCGAGAAAACGAGCGCCCTCTAAGTACAATTGCAGCGTGTGGCCCGATACACTGGCATGAATTTTCTCTTTGCCAACATGGGCATATACAATGCGCACACCCACTTTTTCGCCTTGCGTAAGCACTACATTAATTTTGGGCGACACCACAATTTTGTCAAATGCCGGCAAATCGCGCGAAAATTCTTGGGCGTGCACATACGTGAGCGCCAAGCAAAAGAAAAGGGTTATTGGTTTCATATCTCTGGGTTTTGGAGATAAGACAACCCAGAATGAGTTAACCCCTATTCAAGGGGAAAAGATTTTTTTACCGGAACGAGATCATAACTATTTCGTGTGTCTTTTCAGGAAATCCCACGCCACGCGCGCGCCTTCCAGATCTTGGTTTTGCGGGCCACGGCTGTTTGTGCCGTTGGCGATAGCGGATTTGGCAATACCAGGCAATTTTGGTTGCAAAACATCTGTGATAGCACACCAATTGCATCCAAACAAGAAATTCAAGGTTTCAGCCTTTTTGCAAAAAGAAATAGACAAGCCACGTGAAACGATCTTGAAAAAAGCGAGCGCCTTAAAAAGGCGTTGAACAATGCAAGACGCGTAATTGGAACCTAAACTCTGAACAGATATGAAATGAAATGGCTTGTAAGGAATCGCGGCTAGGCTTTAAAATACTCCTCCAACTCGGCCAGCGTAGTATTGCCGCGTAGGTCTTTGATTATTTTTCCTTTTTCGAGCAAAACAATACGGTCGCAAATTTCGGTTACGTGATTCAAATCGTGGCTAGAGATTAAGTACGTCACTTGCCGGAGCTTGCGTTCGGCTTGCAGTAGTTCTTTCAATCTGATTTGAGAAGTGGGGTCTAGGTTTTCAAAAGGTTCGTCCAGCATAATTACTTGCGGATTGCCGATGAAGGAAGCAGCAATGCCTACCTTTTTCAGATTGCCTTTCGATAAATCGCCAATGTATTTGTTCTGCCCGTTAATCTCACCGTGAAAAATAACTTCAAACTTTTCTAAAAAAGATTTCAAATCGGCAGCGCTGTAACCGTGCAGGTTTCCAACAAATCGGAAGTACTCATTTGGGGTTAGGTAGGGAATTAGAAATCCCTCATCTAAAAAAGAGCCGACTTGTTTCTTCCATTCATCATTGCCCTGTACATTTTTTCCATCGATGGTTACCACGCCTACTGTGGGCTTCACCAAATCGAGCATCATGCGAAACAGGGTTGTTTTGCCCGCACCGTTGTTGCCGACCAAGCCAAAGCTTTCGTTGTTACCAATCGTGAGTGACTCCACATCTACTACTGTGGTAGTTTTATAAACTTTCTTGAGTCCTTTTACTTCTATCATGGCTATTATTCTTTACGGAAGCCTGCGGCTATTTCATACTTTTTGCTTTCGAACCGTTTTGCTGTCAGGTCAATCAGATAAGGCCGCAACGCTAAACCCGTTAGCCCCACCAACCCTACAGCCAATATTCCAATTTCAGTTGAGAAGATGAATTTGAATGGCAGATAAAAAACGAAAGGCGCGAGTAAAATGGGAATGGCCATCACCCATTGGGCTGCGCCTACACCTTCATAATTAAAGGTAGCCCCTTTTTTCAAATCGATTTTTTGTGGCCCCCACATGGCCATGTTCATGATGATGAAAATGTTAATGCCCATGTTGAAGAGTGTCATGGACAAGTGGAACCAGATAATCCGCCACCCGAAATACGCATAGGGCAAACTCAACACAAAAGCCACTAACGTAGTGGCACTTAACAACCAGTACTTTGACTCTATGAATTGTCGCATGGAAATCGGTCGCGTGAGGGTAAAATCAAAATGGCCACTTTGCCAGCTAAACAACAATTGGCCATAGTTAATCATGAATGCTCCGGTAATGAACGTACCGGCAAGCAAAGCGATGCCGGGTACTTCTTGAAATGAATCACCGTCTTTGTAAAAAACCAAACCATATAAAACGAAGAATACGCTCACAAACAAAAACGTTCTTGGCCGTTTGTTTCGCAAAATCAATTTAATTTCCAAGCTAATCCATTCGCCATACGAGCCAAAGCCTTGCAAAAATTGCCAGTCGCTATACTTTCCCCATTCGGTGGCGCTGTCTTTTTGCGAACTCCATTCATCGCCATACATACTCGAAACAAAAACCCGAAAACTGAGCCAATACAAAACGGCTAAGAGCGAGACAGAAAAAATGAGAACGAATAAAATGGTAGATGGCTGATGGAAGATCGCCACCGCCACATCTGACAACTGAAACCATTGATAGTAATCGGCTGCGCCAAGCAACCCAAACACGCCAACCAGTATGGCAATACCAACAATGGTGTCGTCCCATTTCTTTTTGTAGTAGATAATCAAGTAATGCAATAGAAGGCTAATGATAATGAGGCTGCCCAGCCAACCCAGTGCTGACGATAACCCCCATTGCCGAGCGACAACAGTTAACGTAAATGGAGCGAAGAGCAAAAAAACTGAACTGTTGAAAACGTGTGCCAGCCATTTCGACAACAAGTAATGCGCGATGAAAGATCGTTTGATGGGCAAATGCAAATAAGGCTGAACATCAAGCGCTGGCAGGTTTTGCATGAAGTAGCGCATCACAAACTCAAAGCCAAAGTAGTAGAGCAAAATTTTGTTGACGAATAAAAGACTGTCTTCTTGCTTTAAATAGTTGGTGATAATTCCATTCAGCGCAAAACCCAGGCCAAGCGAGTAGCCGACAATCATCAAGGCTAAAAAGCCCATAAAAATACCCTTCGCTAATTCTTTGCTGAAGGCAGACGAGCGAATCAATTTCAGGTAAGCGTGGTGAAGAAAAGTAGAGGTCATGAAATTCTAGTGCTAAAACGGATAATTCATCATTAAGTTAGACCTTTTATCAAATCTGCGCCTTTCTCAGCAATCATCATCGTAGGTGCATTGGTATTTCCACTGCTGATAATCGGCATCACCGAAGCATCAATTACACGTAAGTTCGAGAAACCTTTCACGCGCAGCTCGGCATCAACTACCGCCATTTCATCTACACCCATTTTGCACGTGCCCACAGGGTGATAGATGCACTCGGCTGTTTCTCGGATGTGATTCAACCAGGCCTCATCTGAATCGCGTTGCTTGGGTAAATGTGTTTTTATTCGGATGCTCGCAAATGCATATGCCTCCAATACTTCCAACGCTTTTCGTCCGCCTGCCACTTGCACTTTTTTGTCCTCTTCCGCGCTCAAATAATTGGGATCTATGGTGGGTGGTTTGTCCAAATCGGCCGATTGTAAGGCCACATAGCCTCGGCTCTCAGGTCGAACTTGTGCAGGGAAAATCGAGTAGCCGTCTTGTTTCGAAAACGTGCTCATGTTGTACATGTCCGAAACTTTGTCATCACCCGCATTTGTCGGTGTAAACTGAAATTGAATATCGGGCCGCGTTTTTTCGGGTGATGATTTCAAAAATGCTACCGCTTCTAATGGGCCGATAGACATCGGGCCACTTTTGGTAACAAAATATTCAATTAACGCGGCTGCCTGCTGATACCACGGTAAATAGTAATTGTTTGATTTAATGTTGCATTGGCTACTCACAGGAAAGAAAATGTGGTCGTGCAAATTTTTACCCACACCAGGTAACTCTTTTTTCAGATCGATGCCGTGTTTTTTCAGTTCATCTTTTGCACCGATGCCCGAGAGCATGAGCAGTTTGGGCGACTCAAATGCTCCCGCACTTACAATCACTTCCCTGCGCGCACGTGCCACCAAGGTTGCGCTGCGGCTCGTCATGAACTCAACGCCAGTTGCGCGTTGTCCTTCTA
>JBJTHA010000349.1:0-3071 GCA_046094265.1 Cytophagales bacterium | reverse complement strand
TCTACTTCTTTAAAAGTTAATGTTTCTGGCAATCCAAATGCAGTACACACAAGTGCTTTCATATCACTCCAAATTTGTAAAGGGTTGTTTGCTGGTATGTTTCGCGCGGCTTTAAAACTGTGGATGGAAAGTGGAGTTGATTGGGAGAATCGGGGAAGTGCTGTGCTTCCAAACAAAAAGCTGATCGAAAGCCATAGGGTTTGCCTTCGCGGCCTACGTCCGAGCCATCTAAAAAATTGCCGCTGTAAAATTGTAGTCCCGGTTCAGTCGTCCACACTTGCAGCGTGCGCCCCGTAACGGGTTCCCAAACTTCGGCAGCAAGTTTGACATGGTTAGTGAAATCTGTTTCCAGCACCCAGCAGTGGTCGTAGCCATTACCTTTTTTCAATTGGTCGTGGGGAGCTGCAATGCGTTCACCTATGGAACGTTCCCTCAAAAAGTCAAATGGGCTATCGTGTACAGTCGCTAGGTCACCGGTCGGAATTAAACTATCATTCACAGAACAAAATCGATCAGCACGAATGATCAATCGGTGGTTGAGGATATTGCCGTTGCCTGCACCGGCCAAATTAAAAAAACCGTGATGCGTCAGGTTCACCACGGTGGGTTGATTGCAAACAGCCTGGTATTTAAGGGTAAGCTCATTCTGTTCATTAAGAGTGTACGAAACTTCGCATTTCAGTTCTCCGGGAAATCCCGCTTCGCCATTGGCACTCACGTAGCTCAAACGTAGCTCTTGTGCCAACACTTGCTCAATCTTCCAAACTACCTGATGGAATCCCGCAGGACCACCATGCAAACAATTGCCGTTATTATTTTGAGGCAAGTGGTAAAGCTTTCCATCCAGTACAAATTGCCCGTTTGCAATTCGGTTGGCATAGCGGCCGATGAGTGCACCAAAATACGGATTACCATTTTTGTAAGCCCGAGGGGTTGCATAACCTAGCACAATATCCGCCCGGTTACCCAATTTGTCCGGAGTAATAATAGACATGATCTTGCCGCCAAGATTGGTGACAGCAACTTCGCAGCCATGGGAATTGCGCAGGGTAAATACTTGTAATTGCGACATGCAAAAGCGAATGTCGAAAAAGTTTTTGGGGTATCAAATGGCCACACGCTAACGCAGAAGTACGCTGTTTGCGGGAGCCATTCTGATTAATCGAATACCTTGTTGCGGGCTCACGAGCGAAAATGCACCGCAAGAATGGCAGCTGTTCATATGTTTTGTCTTTATTTGCACCGTAAATGAACGTTCGAAAAACCTTTAATCTAACATATTCTTTACTGGCTGTTTGCCTAATTGGGTTGATGGCATCAGTAAAATTCCTTCCTCAACTTGACTTGATAGCTACTTTGCAGCAGGCTGGCAATCCCACCGTTACCTCCCTACTTCAATTTATTTCAGACTCGATTACATTTGTCAGCTTTGGGGTGCCGCTGATACTGCTTATACTGGGCGAAAGAGGAACAGACAAAAAAAAATCCAGACTTTCATTTTTGTACACTGGTCTATCAATTGGTTTAGCAGGCCTGATTTCATACCTCATTAAGAAAAGTACCTCTATTCCACGCCCTTACGAGGTTGACGAGCGAATTACGCAGTGGAGCGTAGGCGGGGGGTATTCTTTCCCCTCAGGGCACACCACAGAAGCTTTTGCGTCTACAATAGCCATCATTCTTTTGTACCGCGATGCTCAATTAGCAATACCTATGCTGCTATGGGCGTCCACAGTTGCCTTTTCAAGGATTTATTTGGGCGTTCATTACCCTTTGGATATTTTGGGTGGTATACTGATAGCGTTAACCGTCACGTTTTTTATGCGCACTTTGTTTGATCAACGTAGCGAAATATTCAATCGCTAATGGCGCAATTATAGCCTCTTTTAACCAACTGCTTTAAAAAACAGGGTACTTTGTTTGAAAGTGAGAATTTTGAAATGGGTTTTTCAAAGCTCTCAATGAAATAGTTTCGTTTCGCTTGCTTAGATGATTAGTTAGACTTCTTTACAGAACCACCACTGCTTGCACCAGTATTGGTGCGCGATGGGTTGCCGCGGTAACGCACATCGCCTGCACTGCTAGCATGTGCTTCAATTTCTTTTGAGACTGTAACTTTCACTGATCCTGCGCTGCTTGCCTGTGCATTCACTTTTTCACTCTCAAGAGAATAAGCATCTACATCGCCTGCGCTGCTCGCTTCAACTTCTAACGATTTTGCTTTGCCTTCCAGCTCAATCCGCCCGGCACTTGAAGCATCTGCCATAACTTGGCTGGCATCAATGTTTATTTCAACAGAACCGGCACTACTTGCCGAAACACTCAGGCTTTCAGATTTTACGATGCCTTCTGCAAACACATTACCCGCTGAACTAGCAGAAATTTTTTCTAGTGTTACATAGGTAACATACACTTTGACATTGACCCTTTTCCAACTACCGCTCGCCAAATGAACGCGCAAGCTCGAGCCGCTTACATCTGTAAGCACATCATTCAAGGTCAATTTGCTGTCGACCCCAATCTCCACGCGCGCCTCTTCTTTGTCGCCTTTTTTCAGATACACATCTATGCCCTGCGATACCTTAATTCCTTTGAAGGACTCCAATTTTCGGGTTTCTCGCTGTTGGCCTACCAGGCTGGTAACACAAATTAGCGCACCAACTAACAACATCCATTTCCTCATAATAGAACTGTTTTACTTCAATGACATAATTTTTAAAAAAGGGTTGCATGGCCACCAATCGCCAGTCATAATTTTTTTTTGCCAATGCATGGATTGTCTAAATTTTATCTAAATTCGCTTTTGTTACGATTTAATTTATACACAAATATTACTTTCTATGGTAAAAGAACAATTAAACATTATCATAAATTTGGCAGCCAGCGATAGCACTGTTGCCGAAAAAGAAGCCAAGTTGATACACATGATCGCAAAAGCTAATGGTATACCGAAAGATGAAGTAGACGAAATGTTGAAAAAACCAAAACCAATCGGAAATTTAGATACATTAACTGAAGACCAAAAGTTTGAGAACTTATATCATTTGATTCAGTTAATGAAAAGCGATGGT
>JBJTHA010000348.1:0-6255 GCA_046094265.1 Cytophagales bacterium | reverse complement strand
AAAATAGAGTTTTTTAACTTAAAAAGTATGAATTATGAAAAATTTTATAATAACATGGTATTTTTTGATCCTACTAGAAGGAAATTTCAAAAAAAAAGTGTAATACGAATACTATCTTACCGATCTGGAAAAATAAGGTTGTATGCGAAGGTGTTTTCCCGTAGTGATGGTATGCCTAGCAAGTTACATCACCGTTGCTGGTCAAGTAAAAGACAAGTTTGAAACGTTTCAGGTGCAAAACAAAGACATTGTTTGGCAAATGAATTTTCGATGCACGGGTGGTTACGATAGTGTGCGCGCAGTAGTTGTGCAAATGCTCAAGTCTAAGTTTTTTACGTTTAATGTTATCCGAAACGAAGCAGGCTATAATGGTGAAATCAAACATTATAGAATTGACTGCAAAAGTTATGGGCGCACCTATTTCAATACCCCCCGCATGTTTTGGGATGGCGAGTGGACGGGCAAATTTGTAGTGGAAGTATTTGATGGGTTGTACACCGTAAAAGTATACGCCCTCTATTACGAATCAGCAACAATTGCCGACAATTACTACAAAAGCGAGAAAACCGTAAAAGGCCGATTGTTTGATGCCGTCATCAAAAAAGATGGAGCTACGTTTAAAAAATTACAACTTGCCAACCTTACACTTTTAAGCCAGAGTTTACGCGATTCATTTACCTTGCTAGCGCAATAAAAAGATGTACCTGTTATAAGCCTACAGCTTTTCTACCCCAAGCCCAGGCTTGTCTGAGCAGTACATCACACCCTCTTTTAGGAGAAAGCCGCCTTTCACCACATCGCGAGCCAAATCCAAGCTCCCGTCAAGGTCAATGTATTTTGTGTTCGAGCAAGAAAAGGCGAGGTGCAGTGCAGCTGTAATGCTGATGATACTTTCGTCATTACAGCCCCAAAACAAATCGATGCCTTCGTGCAAGCCAATCTCGGCAATTTTTAAACCTTGGCTGATGCCGCCACACTTCATCAATTTGATGTTGAAGATGCCGGCCGCTACTGGAGGCTTCACGATCTCCAATGCATTCTTTGGCGACAACAACGATTCGTCTGCCGCAATGACTTTTCGGATTTCTGCCGGCAACTGTCGCATTTTTTCTATCTCCTTGGCGGGAAGAGGTTGTTCAATCAATTCCACCTCTAGGTGTTTCGTCTTGTTATAAAATTCAACTGTCTTTGCAGTGTCATACCCTTGGTTCGCATCAATGCGGATCACGAACTTCTTACCAAATTTCTCGCGCAGCTTCACAATACGCTCAATGTCTTCCTGCAAATCGATGCCAAGCTTAACTTTCAATACTTTGAAACCACGCTCACCGTATTCTTGCGCTTCCTTTAGTGTCTCCTCCACATTTTTTATTCCAATGGTGTTAGAGGTAGGCATCGATTGAATCTTTTGCCCCAGGTATTTCACCAACGGAACGTTCAAAAATTTGGTGAATGCATCGTACAACGCAATGTCCAACGCTGCGCGTGCAGCTGGATTGGCTGGCAATTTTTGCCAAACTTCAAACGTCAACTGATGGATTTCGCGGATATCACGCCCCACCAAAAAAGCAATGTTTTTTTCTTCCAGTGCTGCTGTGCATTGTTCAAAATGTTCGCCCGTTACGTATTCGCTTGGGTTGCCCGCACCAATGCCCGTTATGCCATTGTCCAATTCAATTTCAACAAAGGCATTGTTTACTCCGTCAACGGTTTTAAAAGCGATGGTGTAAGGCTTGGTATTCCCGAGGTCAGCCGACCACGATTTGATGGATTTTATTTTCATTACTTAAATTTTTTGAAAAGTATCTTGGGGTTTCTTGAGTGGTGGAATACCGAATACACTTTGATGGTAGAATCGTACACTTTAAATACCACCTTGTAGGGAAATCGCTGTAAGAATACACTCCTTACATCTTTATAAAAAGCCTGATAACCAAATGGGTTGCGCACTAAGCGATTAATGGCAGCCTCAAAACTTAACGAAAATTCTTTTTCTAGACCGTCTCTTTGAATCGAATACCACTCTAAAATTTCTGCCAACTCTGAGTATGCTTCAGAAGTGATTTCAACAGTAAAACCACCTATCATTTAAAAATTGAGTTTGGCTTTTACTTCTTCCCAAGTGTAAGTTTTGCCTTTACCAGATTCATGTAAGTCAATTCTTCTATCCAACTCTTTTTTTTGCTCTTGAGTCAAGAAATTTTCAGTAGTCTCTTCGGCAATGCTATCCCATATAGCCTCGACCATTAAAATTCGCTCCTCTACGCTTAGTTCCTTGATTTGCTTTAAATCTACCATGAATCAAATTTAGTGAATTTTTCCTGCGCTAAGAATTTTACACCTGTGCTATCGACTTTTCAATCATCTCTTTGAAGATGGGCACGAGCCGCTGCACGCTATCCTCTAATGGAAGAATGACTGGAATGCCCAATTCTTTTTCTTTTTGTGCCGCCCATGCGCGCGCTTCCTCTTCCTTCATTTTCATGGTGTTTACCGTAATCGCCACTGTGGGTGCGCCATAGATTTTGATCAAGTCAATTTCATCTTTCACATCGGCAATGGTGGCGGGGTAATCTTCCAAACCTTTGTACTTCTTGCGCGAGGGGTGGTGTTGCAACACTACAGCATTGGCATCTGCTGATACAATCCACTCTGCACCTGCTGGGCCGCTGGGGTTGCGCAGTGAAGATTGGCCTTCAATGAAAATGATGTCAGGCTTTACTTCCTCCCAGCAAGTTACAATGGCGTGTTCCATTTCTCCCGAAATAAAATCATTAAGAGTACTATCGAAAACAAAGCCATAGCGTGCGCCTTGCATCCAGCCGGTTTGGCCGGTGTAAATCATTTCGGCTTTATAGCCCGCTTCGCGCATAGCCTCTACTAAAAAGCGCGAGGTAGTGCGTTTGCCCAATGCACAGTCAGTGCCCAGCACGGCAATTTTGGGGCAATGCACATTTTTAATTTTACCCGACCAAAAATGGAGGTCTTTGAATTTTTTGGGTTTGCGCACATCAATGATTTCTAAGCCACGTGCCTTGGCAAAATCAGCCAGCTCGGTATATCAGAAATATATTCGTGCAAGCCGTTGACCAATCCGTACCCATGCACCAACGCATCTTTTAAGATCGCTCGCAGCGAATCGGGGATTAGACCGCCTTTGGTGGCCACACCTATAATGCTATAAACAGCTTTTTCTTTTCCATTTTTCGCAAAGTCATCGATGGTTGCATAAATCGGTATATTTCGCTTCTTGCCATCCAACACTTCGCCAGCATCTTTTCCCGCGTGTTTATCGTCAATAACGCCAACAATAGTGAAACGCTCTGTGCCTCGAATCAGTCCGTGGGCAGTTTTTCCGTTAGAGGAATCGAGGTGGCCAGCGGTGATAATGATGGCATTGGATTTTTGCATACGTATCAAAAAATTAATATGACTTCAAGTTTAATGGATAGCGGGCGGAGTTACAACATGGTTGAGTGATTTAGTTAGCGCTGCGAATCGTACCGAAGTTGAAATTCGTTCAGGTTAGGTTTGAACTTGCGCTTGCGGCCCACTTCATAGCGGTAAATTGCCTGCCCAATGTCGCGCATAAAGGGATACCCCAACGTTTTGTACTCATAATTCCCGTCATTATAAATCCCATCGGTGTTGGTATTGATGACCACCGAAAGCATGAACTCAACACCCTTGTCAAAATCAACGATGTAGGCATTGTCAACCAAATACCCATAGGCATCGCCCACCTTGTTAAAAATGCGAATGTTTTTTGGAATGGGTTGTCTGTCTTCTCCATACATCAAAAACTTGCAGTAGGAGTCATATAGAGTTGTGTCTTTATTATAAGGCGGCCAGTCCGTTTCGGTCGGTCACTGGCTCATGTACTGCATGACAAACCTGCGGTCGTCTGCTGAGATATTGAATCTTTTTTGTGGATCAACGGACTGAGGAAAAAGTATCGCCTTTAGTATTTCCTGTTGTTCGTGCAATGGGTAATCGTTCTTATAAGTAAAATCAAAGGGCTTGTCAATCAACAGCGTATCGTTCTTTATAAATCCTTTGCCTTTCAGTACGCGTCTTCTTGGCTTAATCGAATCGGAGTTCACAAGCATGGGCTGTCGGTAAATGACGGAATCGTTGCGGACAAAACGTATCGGTTCGGTATGGCGGTTTTGGTCGGGCGATAAAGGCCGCTCAAGCCGATGCAAGAGGTTGATCAAATAGCCCTTGTTTTGAAAGGCTTGGTTTGTTGCGCGTTGGCCGACAAACTCGTAAAGCCTATTGTACGCATCGTTGTCGCTAACCACCAATATCTTCTTTCCATAATGCGCTACAGTAGGCAAGCGATGTTGCGCAGTGGTGTCCATCTTCACCGAAAACTGTCCTTTATAAGCACTATCGTGAAAGATAGGTGTGAACCTATCGACTTTAAAACCTTGCTGTTGGAGCGCCTTAATTTTTTCCAACGCTAGTAGCAACATCGGCAATTTCACCGTACTGGCCGGGTAAAAATACCGATTGGAATCGGTCCGAAAATAAAAAGACTTAAAGTTTGGCCTGTTTATTGAGTCTCGGTTTATTTGTGTATAAATGATTTGAATTTGAAGTGTATCGGCATGATCGAGGAAGTATTGAAATTTTTTTGGTTCGCGCTTCATCAAGTTTTCAATAAAAAACTCATTTTCAACCAAAGGAGCTGTGCAGGCGACTAGCCCGGTAACAAGCAACAAGAGATAAACGCGATTCATGAGCAGCGATAGAAGCGTTAAAATAGTTTAATTTTGCTATACTTGACAAATCACTTATGAAAGCAATCTTGATGATGGCGTTTTTGCTCAGCCTTTCGGCAAGTTATGGGCAAGGCTTGATTGGTACATGGCAATTGACGGAAGAGAAAACCTGTTTTACCACACAGTTCGAAAAAAGCGATACTGAAAAAGAGCTGGAGCAATCTATGAGCAAGGGTTCACAAACGGCTGTAGCTAGAATAATTAAGTTTGAGAAGAAAGGCACAGGTGAAGAGGGGATTTTCACAAAAGGTAAAAAGAAGGGTGCCGGCCTCAGCTCATTTAAGTATTCGGTCAAAGGCAAAGAGTTGCAGTTGTTGGATTCAAAATCAGGTATCATCACGCAGCGGTTTATCATTGACGAAGTTTCAGAGACTACCCTAAAAATACATGGCGCAATGAAAGACTGTGAAGTGAAGGTTTTTTTGAGGGTGAAATAGTATATTTGAATATGGAAACAATGGCACAACAAAAGCAAGAATTGGTTCGCATGATTGAATCTGTAAATAATCCAGAAATTCTAGATGCTCTAAAGAGCTTATTGTCTGACTGGGATAAGGATTCGATGATAAAGCAGAGAATGGTTTTTGGGGCCCTTCGGTCTGAAGAGGATTTCAAAGCTGGACGAGTTTATACTCGTGAACAAGTTACAGAAAAAACGAACGGTCATTTGAATAAATGAAGTTAGTATACTCCGAGTATGCACTAGCGCAACTTCAAAGAATTTTAGACTTTTTAGTTTACAAGCAAGAAATTCCACCTCAAAAAGCTTTAAAAATTAGGGATAAGATTCTTGACAAAGCTGATACGATTCTTTCCAATGCATACGCAAATCAAAGGGAAGAATTTTTAGAACACCTTCAATTATCCCATCGCAGAATCATTGTTGGCAATTACAAGATTGTTTATACAATTAAACCTGATTATGTTTTGATTACTGATATTTTTGATACTCGTCAGAATCCTGATAAGATGAACGGCTAATTCCTATGACCGAAACAATCACCCCACGCGATATCCGCAAACTCAAGCTCGAAGAACTGAAAGACTTTTTTGTTTCGCAAGGCGATAAAGCCTTTCGTGCACAACAAGTGTATGATTGGCTTTGGAACAAATCCGCCAAGAGCTTTGAGCAAATGACGAACCTCTCACTCGAAACTCGGGAAATGCTGAAAAAGAATTTTGTCATCAACCACATTAAGGTTGACAAAATGCAGCGCAGCGAAGACGGTACCATCAAAAATGCTGTGATGCTGCACGATGGATTGATTGTTGAGTCGGTGCTGATACCCACCGAAAAAAGAATCACGGCCTGTGTTTCCTCACAGGTCGGTTGCAGCTTGGCCTGCAAGTTTTGTGCTACCGCTCGATTAAAACGCCAGCGAAACTTAAGCCCTGATGAAATCTATGACCAAGTGGTGGCCATCAAGGAGCAAGCAGAATCATTTTTTGGCCGCCCACTTACCAACAT
>JBJTHA010000347.1:0-10993 GCA_046094265.1 Cytophagales bacterium | reverse complement strand
ATATCGAGCCGCTTGGCCACTTCCATCACGTTATCGTTGTATTGGGTTAAGTAGCGTCTGATGATGCGATAGTTGTATTCCTGCAAAGACATCTCTGTTAGCATAAACATAGTTTCGTTCACGATGGTGTTAAAGGTGATGTCCTTTGCCCGCAATTCACTGCCATCGCTCATTACCGCGGCCAAGTCGATTATCGATTTTAACTCGCGCACATTGCCGGGGTAGGGGTATTGCAGCAATTTGTCTTGAGCATCGGTAGCGATCTTCATTTTGGGTAAACCATTCTCTTTCGAAAACTGATCTAAAAAAAATTTTGCCAGCAACACTATATCTTGCCCTCGCTCGCGCAAAGCAGGCAGATGAATAGGCAAGCCCAGCAATCGGTAGTACAGGTCTTCTCTAAAGTTCTTGTTTTTTACTTCCTCTTGTAAGTTGCGGTGGGTGGCTACCAGTACGCGCACGTCCAGCTTTACCACTTGATTGCCGCCTACGCGGGTCAATTCCTTTTCCTGCAGTACGCGCAGCAATTTGGCCTGTAGGTTGAAATCCATTTCGCCAATTTCATCCAAGAAGATCGTGCCTCCCTCAGCCTCCTCAAATTTCCCGATGCGCTTTTGTAACGCCCCGGTAAAGGCGCCTTTTTCGTGGCCGAACAACTCGCTTTCAATCAAGTCTTTAGGAATGGCAGCGATGTTCACCGCTACAAAGGGCTTGTTCTTTCTTTTTGAGTTATAGTGAATGGATTTTGCAACCAGTTCTTTACCGGTACCGGTTTCGCCAGTAATGGACACCGTGATTTGCGTTTTTACAGCTTTTTCCAACAACACAAATACCTTTTTGATTGCATTGCTGTTGCCTATGATGCTTTTCTCAAATTCGTATTTTACTTCAATTTCTTGCCGCAGCCTATCAATTTCGCGAATAAGTGAGAATTTATTTCGGGCATTTTTAATTGAATTGAGAATTCGGTCTTTGGCGTCTTCGTCTTTGGCGATGTAGTCAAACGCTCCTAACTTCAACAGTTCAACGGCTGTTCCGATTTTTTCCTGCGCGGAAACAATAATCACATTTATGTCAGGATCAAATTCTCGTATGGCAGTGAGTACTTTCTCACCCGCCATGTCGGGTAGGGAGTAGTCCAAAGTGATGACGCTTGGCTTCTTGTGAAGTTCACCGATGCAATCTTTGCCACTGGTAAAGTATTCCACCTCAAAATCTGGGTTTAAAGACAACACATACTTCATAAATTTGGTGTATGCGGCATCGTCTTCCACCACAAATATTCTTACAGGATCTTTCTCGTACATAAATGTTGGGACCGGATCGGGCAAAATACTTCCCGCTTTCCCAAATTTAGAAAGTAAATAAGAATTGAAAACTATATTTGGTATTTACTTTTGTAACTGATGCCTCGTTCGAAAAGCGTTTATACCAGTTCTGCCTTGCCGTTTCAATTGGTATTTATCATGTGGCTTGCATTCACCATAGAATTGTTTCTTCACATCGATTTAGGCTTCTTTGGAATAAAGCCTCGAAACGTTTGGGGCTTGGTGGGTATTTTCACGGCACCCATGGTTCATGGCAATTACCCACATCTGCTGTATAACACGTTTCCTCTGCTATTTCTTGGCACACTGTTGTTCTTCTTTTATGATCGCATCGGCAGAATTGTGTTTTTCAGAGGCTATTTTGTCACCAATATTTTGGTCTGGATTTTTAGCCCACGCCCGTCTTACCATATTGGAGCTAGTGGCTTAATTTATTCTTTGGCAGCCTTCCTGATCGTGTTCGGTCTGTTGCGCCAAGATTTTATTTCGCTCCTTATTTCTGTTGGCGTAATGCTGGCCTATGGCGGCATTTTCTATGGCGTGCTGCCTACCGACCCGTTTGTTTCGTGGGAATCTCATTTGGCGGGGGCATTGGTTGGCGTGGTCACAGCTTTTAACTTGGCACACAAAAAGAAAATTCGATACGACTGACGACCCAATGGATGCTACCGCGAAGCTAATACTCGACAATCTGAAGGCAAAAAAGTACGAACCCGTGTACCTTTTGCAAGGGGAGGAGCCTTACTACATAGATGTAATTTCCAGTTACATTGAAGCCAATGTTCTCAATGAATCCGAGAAATCCTTCAACCAAGTAGTGCTGTATGGTAAGGATGCGCCCATCAACGTAATACTCACCCATGCAAAGCGTTTCCCCATGATGGCGGAACGGCAAGTGGTCATCGTTAGAGAAGCGCAAGAAATTCCCGATTTGCAGAAAGAAGCCGGAGCCAAGCTATTGCTTGATTACATTACAAAACCAGTGCTCTCTACTGTATTAGTACTTTGCCACAAGCACAAGCCGGTGGACAAGCGGAAGGAACTGGGAAAGAAGCTGGATAAGTTACCCGGGGCAGCCACGTTCAAGAAGATTTACGACAACCAGCTGCCCGACTTTATCTTTAGCTATGTAAAAGACAAAGGCCATAAAATGGATGTTGATGCAGTTCAAGTATTAGCCGAATGTGTGGGCACAGATCTAAGCCGTGTTGCCAACGAGATTGATAAGATACTCATCAGCACAGAAAAAGGCGAGGCGATTACGTCTGGCAAAGTGATGGCACAAGTTGGCATAAGCCGGGAGTACAACATCTTTGAACTTCAGAAAGCATTGATTCAAAAGGACGCACTCAAACTCGCTAAGATGGTTTACTACTTTGAAGGCAATGTGAAAAAGAACCCGGTGATCCCTATCGTTGCGTTCTTGTTTTCTTTTTTCAGTAAGGTATTGGCAGCGCACGGTGCCTTAGATAAGAGTGAACGAGGCTTGGTTAATACCTTAAAAATCAATCCGTTTGCAGCAAAAGACTATAGCTATGCTTTGCAACGATTTTCGCTTCAGCAAGTAATCAGAAATATCTCATTACTTAAAAATGCTGACCTTAAACTGAAGGGTGTAAACTCAGGAAGCGAAAATGAAAGTGAGATTTTGAAGGAATTGATTTTTCAATTGATAGTCTGATGATTATAAGTAATCATCTCGCCTTGACTTACAACTTACAGTCTTACTTTAAGCAAATTTCTTTCTACAGAATGGCTCAGCGTTTAATTTCAAATTTGTACTTTTGAATGCGTGTAGTTATTAACTATTTTTTGCGCAAATGGTATTTTTTAAGAGAGTATCTACAATAACATCTTCTTTTTTGTGTTGTGTGAGAAAAGGTAGAATGATTCGATTTGCTTTCGCAGTTTCGCTATTGCTTTTGTCGTTTAGCATTTTAAACGCTCAGGAATTACTCACTTACCAAAAGCCCGAACAGCTTTATAGGAAAGCAATTGAGCTCATGGATCGCAACCAGTTTGGGGCGGCTTTCGAAAATTTTGCTGCCTTTATTGCTTTGCAATCGCAGCAAGACCTCCGCACAATTGAGGCACAGTATTACTTGGCATTTTGCAGTCTCAATCTCTTCCACTCAGATGCCGAAAAATTGATCAGCGACTTTGTTGCTCAGTATCCCACGCACCCTAAAGCTGCGCTAGCCAACTATGAGCTTGCCAACTTCTTTCACAATGAAAAGAATTATAAAAAGTCGGCTGGTTATTTTGCTAAAGTTGATTTTAGCGCGCTTGGCGTAGAGCAGCAAAGCACTGGACGCTTTCGTTACGGCTACTGTTTGTTCAGCCAAAAGTCCCTCAAAGAATCGCTTGATCAGTTCAATTATTTAAAAACCCAAGGCGGGCAGTATGGCGCAGCCGCCAGTTATTACGCAGGCTTTGTAGAATACGGAATGAGCGACTTCGACAATGCTCTAACAGACTTGAAGCGTGCAGAACAAAGCGAAGCTTATGCGAAAGTAGTTCCTTACCTGATTGCCAATGTATATTACAAAAAGAAAAGCTATGATGAGTTGCTGGCATATACCTCATCGTTGAAGTCGGCTGAGCAACTGACCAATGGTGACGATATTGCGCTGCTTTCTGCGGAGGCATACTTTAAAAAGAAAGACTATAGGAGTGCCCTGGCGGGATACAACCAATACCTGGAAGGAAAAGAAGAAATGGCCGATAAAGGTGTACTGTTGCGCGCAGGCTATGCCAGCTACATGCACGGCCAAGATGCAAGAGCAATCGGTTATTTGAAGCAGTCTTACACCGACAAAGATTCGTTGGGCTACTATTCGGCTTATTACTTGGGCTTGTTGTACTTGAAACAGAACCAGAAACCCATGGCATTGGCCAGTTTTGACATTGCCAGAAAACACCTTTCACACAAGCAACTTGTTGAAGAAGCAACGTTTATGTACGCCAAGGTATCA
Organism: Cytophagales bacterium; assembly: GCA_046094265.1. Classification (GTDB taxonomy): domain Bacteria; phylum Bacteroidota; class Bacteroidia; order Cytophagales; family Cyclobacteriaceae; genus ELB16-189. Next base: position 6,690 of record JBJTHA010000347.1, on the reverse strand, counting down.
TACGATATGGCGAGGCCTGATCAGGCAATTGCAGCGTTTGAACGACTACTAATAGATTTTCCGGGCAGCAGCCATACTGTCGAAGTAAAAGAACTGTTATCGCAAGCATATGTTAATGCCAACAACTTCAACAAAGCCATCGAGTATATCGAATCCCTACCGACTCGCAGCATAACTGTTGAACGGGCTTATCAAAAAGCAACGCTACTGAAAGGATTAGATTTGTTCAATAAAGAAGATTACCAGCGATCTTCGGATTTTTTTGAGCGTTCGCTCAAATACCCGGTAGATTCAGATTACGTGGCGGAGGCAAGCTTTTGGAACGGGGAGGCATTATCAATTTATAAGAAATACAATGAAGCATTGGTCTCTTACTTAAAAGTGGTGGAACTGAAAGACCTGTCTAACAGCGACCTCTTGAGGAAAGCGCGCTACGGATTGGGTTATTGTTTTTACAACCTAGAGCAATATGACAAAGCACTGTTCAACTTCAGTGAGTTCGTGAACAAATCCCGAAAAGGACAGCCCAACTTGGCAGATGGCATGTTAAGGTTGGCCGATTGTTACTATGTATCAAAGTCTTATGGTGAGGCGCTTGCGAGTTACAAAAAAGCTATCGCACTCAATTCTGCCGATACCGACTATGCCCATTTGCGGTCAGGCGTAGTGTTAGGCATACAACGTCAATATGGCGAGGCCTTGAACGAATTGCTCTATCTGATCAAAAACTACCCCACTTCCAGTTTATTGGACGAGGCCTATTTTCAAAAAGCACAGTTAGAATTTGAGCAAGGCAAGTACGCAGCGGCCGTTGAGGATTATTCTAGGTTGATTGGCGCGTATCCATCGTCTAAATTTGTGCCTTATGCCTATACTCGCAGGGCGGCTTCTTATTTTAATTTGAAGGATTACGACAAAACGTCAAATGACTACATCAGTGCCATCAAAAGTTATCCAAATCACCCGGCAGCAAAAGATGTGTTGTTGCAATTGCAAGAATCCTTGAGCCTCGCAGGGCGCGCTACAGAGTTTGACCAATACTTTGATTTAATCAAGCAATCGAGCCCGGATGCCAAAGGGATAGAATCGGTTGAGTTTGAAACAGCCAAGAATCTCTACTTCAATGAAGATTATACAAAGGCTATTGTACGGTTGGGAAGTTACATTACGTTATACCCGCAAAGTCCCCGTTTGTCTGATGCGAAATATTATCAAGCCGAAGCGTACTATCGTACAAAAGAGTTGATCAAGGCACTTGCTATCTACACCGATCTATCTGCAGACCCCACGTTTGCTTTTTCAAACAGGGTAGTGGGGCGCATGGCAGAGATCGAATTTAAAACGGGTAAGTACACGCAGGCAATTCAGCATTTTGAAAAGCTAGCACGCGTGGCGTCCAATAAGAAAGAACAGTACAATGCCTGGAATGGGCTGATGGAAAGCCACTACCTTCTGACCCACTATGACTCCTCAAGAAAATATGCCGAGGTCATCTTAGAAAGTGGGAGTGTGAATGCAGGTGCTTCTAATAAAGCCTCACTATTCTTGGGTAAAATAGCAAAGGCCAAAGGCGATTTTGAAACTGCCAAAGATGAATTTTTGAATGCGGTAAATGCAGCCCAAGATGAGTATGGTGCTGAAGCGAAGTATGAACTGGCAAATATTTTTTATCAGAGCAAGGACTACAAGCAATGCTATGCCACCTTGGTAAGTTTGAATACTGATTTTGCATCTTACACGGATTGGGTGGGTAAATCGTATTTGTTGTTGGCTGATAATTACTTAGCGCAAGACGATACCTTCAACGCCAAGGTTGCATTAAAGTCATTGGTGAGCAATTTCCCGAAAGAGGATGTTAAAAATCAGGCAAGGGAGAGGTTGCGAAAGATTGAGGCAGCAGAGTTAAAAAAAACAGAATCTATTAAAGCAGACACCGTTGAGAATGAAAAATAAATTGATCAATAGTAGATGGTTGACGGTTCGGTTGTCCGTAAGTGTAATGCACTATCAATTATTTACTATTGTTTGGTTATTGCTCTCCATCGTGCCAGCAAAGGCCCAAGACCAAGGTGAAATTCAAAAGGTAGAATTTGAGATTGTAAAAGACCGCGAAATTAAACTGCCTCAGGCGAGCCGTAACTTTGACAAAGTGCCACCGCGGGCGGCAGAGCCGACTAAACCAGAGATTGGTTACAGTTTTAACAATCTTTCGTTTAGCACGCCAGACTACAATCCGGCTATTCGACCCCTGAAAGTCAAACAAAATGATAGAATATCCAAAATCTACGCAAACTATCTGAGTGCAGGCTACGGAAATTTTGCGTCTCCCTACCTAGAGGGTTACGCCACCAACAAACGTGATAAGAATAAATTCTATGGTTTGAAGTTGTTTCACAGAAGTTTTGGCAGCGGCCCGGTTGGGGAAGGTAACTCAGCCAGCAGCAAAACGGAAATCAAAGCATTTGGAAAAGTGATTACCTCCAGCTTGGCAGCCCGCGGATTTTTGATGTATGAAAACCGTGGTGCCAAGTTTTACGGCACAGTGCCCAATGGTTTTGTGGGCGATGCGGCATTACAAACTTATGCTGTTTTTAGCTTGGGAGCCGATATCGCCAATGCCAACAAAAGCGATTTTAACTATGCCTTAAAAGGCGGGTTTAGTTACCTGAAAGACAATTTCAAAGCGAGCGAAAATGAAACGAATCTCAATTTTACCAGTATTTACCATTTTGATGACAAAAAACTGATCCAAGTAGAGGCCGACTATTTTTTAATGAATCGTAAAACAGAGACGTTGGCTTCCAGTGCCCGCCACGTGCTCAAGATCAGACCTTCATACCGCTTTTCACCAACAGAGAATTTTGTCCTTTCCGTTGGCTTCAATGCAGCATTTGCTAACGACAGTTTGGGCAACGAAAAATCATTTCGATTTTATCCTAACGTGAATGCAAGCTATCAACTGGCAGAAGGCTTGCAAGTATTTGGTGCATTGATAGGCGATATCGATCGAGTGTCGCTGCATTCGCTTTCGCGAGAAAATACCTGGCTAAATCAGAATGTTGAACTAAACAACACGAACCGAACGATTGACATTGCTGGAGGGGTAAGGGGAAAGCTTGCGGGTAAGTTCGCCTATCAAGTAGGACTGTCGATAGCGAACGTGAAAAACTTGTATTTCTATCAAAACAATTTGGCCGTGCCCAGCAAATTTGATGTGGTGTATGATAAAGGCAATGTACAACGCACCAACCTTTTTCTCGAACTTAATTACAATCAAACGCGATCGGTTAGGTTGGCATTGCGAGGCGATTACTTTGGATACTCAACCGACATGGTGGCGGCTGCCTTCCACCGCCCTACTTACCTTGTGAGTTTCAATTCAATTCTCAATATCTACGATAAAGTGGTGTTGGATGTAGACATGCTCCTGCAAGGGGGAATGAAAGGATTGAGCAATGAGCCCGCCTTCTCTTCTTTGGGACGAAAGACTGTTGATATACCAAGTGCATTTGACTTGAATGCAAAAGCTACTTACCTAGTGTCTAACCAATTTTCAGTCTTTGCATCCTTTAACAACATTTTGAACAACAATTATCAGGCATACTTATATTACCCGGTGCGCGGCTTTCAAGCCATGGCCGGGGCAAGTTTTAGCTTTTAGGTAGTTAAATTGAGATAAAATACGTTACTTGTAAGTTATTCTAGCGTTAAAACCAAACTTATGGCCTTCAAAGAACAAGACGACATCAATCAAGACAAGGAAAACGAAGATAACTTCGGATTGCCGGCAATCGACTATAAGCCTTTGGATAACCTGGAAGAGAAAACTGAGCAAGTTGCATATTCATTTGATCCCGCGCCCGACATTGTTTTGGAATTTGAGCATCCGCCTTCATCTGAAACAATCGAAAAAGGCAAAGAAGAAAAAGAAAGGGATGGATCTACGCTACTGAAAGAATCACCATCAAAAGCCCCGATCATAATAGGTGTTATTATTACTTTGTTGATACTGTTGACGAGTTTTCTGGTTTACCAGTACATGATAGTACCTAAGGCTGAAAAAGATAGATTCGCAAAAATAGAGCAAGAGAATGCAATAAAAGCAAAAGAAGAAGCGGATAGAATTGCCCGTGAGCAAGAGGAAGAAAGAAGAAGACTTGAAGCAGAACAGGCCGTAGCAAAAGCAGGGCCTGCAGTGGGTACCATCGAATCATTGACAGCACCTACTGGTCGCTACTATGTGGTGGTGGCCAGTGCCATAGATGCAGACTTGGTGATGGACTACGCGAAAAAATTAAGTGCAAAGGGCGTTAGCACAAAAATCATCCCACCTTTTGGTAAAACAAAATTCAGTCGCATTACTTTATCCGATCACGATTCGTTTACCGGAGGACAAACAGCAGCTGATGCGGCCAAAGCTGAGTACGGCACCGCAGTGTGGGTGATTAAGTATTAAAACTACGCAAGCAACTCGGGAGAGTTCGGTAGTTTTTGGCTTCAACCTAAAATTTAGTTGAAGATAGAACGTTAAAAATTTGTACTTTTTTTTAAACTGTCCTTATGACAATCGGTCAAATTGTAAACACTCCACCTGTTACGGATACTTCAATTTCTGTGTGGGATTTGGCGATGGCTGGAGGGCCATTGATGATTCCCATAGTTCTTTCATCGTTGGTAGCGATCTACATTTTTGTTGAGCGCGTGCTCACCATCAACAAAGCAAACGAGAGCCCAGATGCTTTTATGGGCAAGATCAAAGAATTGGTGTTGAAGGGGGACATCAATAGCGCGAAAATGGTGTGCTCGCAGCATGACACGCCCGTGGCCCGCATGATTGAAAAAGGCGTGTCGCGAATTGGCAGCCCATTGAAGAACATTGAGGCATCGATTGAGAATGTAGCTAAGATTGAGTTGTTCAAGTTAGAAAAGAATTTGTCGTGGCTCGCAACAGTGGCTGGTGCCGCCCCAATGATGGGTTTCCTGGGCACGGTAATCGGGATGGTTCAGGCTTTTATTTCCATAGCGCAAGAGGAGGGGTCTGTTAGCCCTAAATTGTTGGCAGACGGTATTTACACCGCTATGATCACTACCGTGGCCGGATTGATTGTGGGCATCATTGCCTATTTGGGCTACAACTATTTGGTCACGCGGGTTTCCAAGGTTGTTCATAAACTAGAGTATTCAGCAATCGAGTTTATCGATTTGCTGCAAGAGCCCAGATGATGTTGGATTAATGATTGTTGAATTGTGATTTGTGATTGACGTTAAGTCGAAAATCGTAGCGCCCAGATCAAAAATTTCAAGGGATGAATTTACAATCGAGAAATAAAGTAGACGCAGCGTTTAGCATGGCATCAATGACAGATTTGATCTTTCTGTTGTTGATTTTCTTCATGCTCACCTCGTCATTTGTCACCCCTTCAGGTTTGCCGGTTAATCTGCCGACCAGCAAGCCTAGCACCATTGAAGTGCAAAAGGTGTCCATCACGGTTACGAAAGACCTGCAATTCTTTGTCAACGACAAACGCGTGACCAAGTCAACATTAGAAGGAGAACTAAAAGGAAAACTAGGGGGCCCCAAAGGCGTGGTGGTGTTGCACATAGACGAAAGCGTGCCGACCCGCGAAATGGTTTTTGTAGCAGGTATAGCCAATTCATTGGGTGCAAAAGTTTCCATTGCCACCAAACCGAAATAACAATGGCAACCAACGAAAAGAAAAACAAACGCATTGCCGCTGTTACCTCCATTGGTGTCCACAGCGCATTGTCGGTGTTGTTTTTGTTTTTGATGGCGTGGCGGCAGCCCAACCCACCCGACAAGTATAAACTGCCGGGTGTTGAAATCAATTTGGGTTTTGTGGATGAGGGGAGTGGTGAGGCGCAACCGACAGAGCAACCCGGTACTGAAAACCCGGTGCCAGAAGAGCAAACCGAACAGACCATCCCGCAGCCAGAAGAAAAGGTAGAAGAACAACAACCGGAGGAGCAAATGGTGTCTAAGGAGGAAAGCCCGGTGGTGGTAAAGGAACAAAAGAAAGAGCCTGTCAAAGAGAAACCAGCTGAGAAGCCAGTGGATTCAAAGCCCAAGGATACCAAGCCGGTAGAAGAGAAAAAGACTGAGCCGGCAAAAGCTACTGAAACGAAGCAGGGAAAAAATGTTCCCAGTCAAGGTGATGACAAAGGCAAGACAGGCGACAAAGGAAATCCTGAAGGGAAGCCTGATGCCATGGCATTGTATGGCCAACCAGGGGGTGGCGGAGGTGGCAGAGATGGTATGGCTTTGAGTATGGCGGGTTGGGCATGGGCAGATAAGCCCAGAACTCCTCCAATTCCAGACAACGAAGATGGCCGAATTGTTTTTGAGATTGAATGTGATGAGGAGGGGGAGATTACAAAAATCACAACATTGGAACGCGGCTTGAGCCCTCGAGCAGAACAGCTTTTGAAAGAAGAGATTCGGAGAAATTCTCTGGTACGCACTTCTGGAGGTGCTGTGCCAATGCGCTCGAAAGGGACGGTGGTGTTCGTCCTAAAGACGAAATAGAAGTCGTTAAGCTAATCGATCTTGTAAAGACCTTCTGCAATCTTTTCGGGTATAAATTTAGGCACAAAATAAGTCAGTTGCACGGAGAACCAGTTCGTGAAGCCCGGCAAGATCTCTGCCTTTCCCTTCAACATCCCATTTACAGC
>JBJTHA010000346.1:0-3870 GCA_046094265.1 Cytophagales bacterium | reverse complement strand
TATCATCGGTGGGCAACAACACTTCATTTCTAAAGGAGTTTCGGAAAATATTTTGGTTAGCACATAGCTCACACAGTAGAGTTGAAGAAGAAGAAGTTAACGTAAACAACTAGTACAAAAATTGCCGCCACGATTGATGGCACTAATAGCAAATGAATTTTCAACACAGATCATTAAGTGAAGTACACTCATCCGTTGACGCCACACAGCGCAGCCGTTGGCGAAAGTTATTGGCTTTTTTGGGACCCGCTTATTTGGTAAGTGTTGGGTACATGGATCCGGGGAACTGGGCCACCGACATTGCTGGGGGCAGTAAGTTTGGATATGCACTGATTTGGGTGTTACTCATGAGCAATCTCATGGCTCTTCTGCTCCAAAGCTTGAGCGCAAGGTTAGGAGTGGTAAGGCAACTGGATTTAGCACAAGCATCGCGCAGTTCGTATCACCCGATAGTAAACTTTTGGTTATGGATTTTGGCTGAAATTGCAATTGCAGCCTGCGACTTGGCAGAGGTTTTGGGGATGGCCATTGGCTTACAACTGCTATTTGGATTACCCTTGGTGTGGGGCGTTTCACTTACCGTGCTAGATACGCTCCTGTTGCTACTATTACAGAGCTACGGCATGCGCAAAATTGAGGTGTTCATCATTTCATTAATCGCCATTATTGGTGCCTCGTTTTTAATGGAAATGATATGGGCAAAACCAGACTGGGGCGAATTGGTAACAGGTTTTGTACCTTCGTTGCCCAACGAACAAGCGCTTTACATTGCGATTGGCATTATTGGTGCAACGGTAATGCCGCATAATTTATACCTGCACTCATCGTTGGTGCAAACCCGCAGGTTTGATACCACCGAAAAAGGCATTTGGTCAGCCATTAAGTACAACTTCATCGATTCAGCTATCGCTCTCAATGCAGCTTTTTTTGTAAACTCAGCTATTTTGATATTGGCCGCATCTACGTTTTTTCGTGCAGGATTGTATGAGGTCTCAGATATTCAAGACTCCTACAAATTCCTAGCCCCAATGCTGGGAACAGATTGGGCTTCAATTCTTTTTGGCGTAGCGCTCGTGGCAGCTGGTCAGAGCTCAACAATCACCGGCACCCTTGCTGGTCAAATTGTAATGGAAGGTTACTTAAATCTCCGCATCGCGCCTTGGCTTCGCAGATTAATCACTCGGCTGATTGCAATTGTGCCCGCCTACGTAGTAATTCTTCTGTATGGTGAACAAAAAACCGGAGAACTGTTGGTCTTCAGCCAAGTGGTACTGAGCCTTCAATTGGGTTTTGCTATTATTCCACTCATCCATTTCACATCCGATAAAGAGAAGATGGGCGTTTTCGTAAATAAGCCGTGGGTGCGTGTATGCGCTTGGTCCATTGCGTTAGTTATCGTATCGCTCAATGTGAAGCTAGTTGCGCAAGAAATAATGTCATGGCTTACTACAGCTCATGATCAAGCATGGATAATATACTTATCTGTAATCCCAATTTGTCTGGCCACGGGTGGCTTATTATTGTACATTACGTTCAAGCCTTTGCTCGACAAGCGAAGAGCTGAACAATTCGCGAAATCTCCACACGGCACAGCCACCGACCTAAGTTCCCTTGATAAACCGGTTTACCAGCGAGTAACCATTGCTATCGACTTTAGCCAAATCGATGTGCTCGCCATTAGGAGTGCACTTTCGCAAGGAGGTAAATATGCCACCTACCAGTTGGTGCATGTAGTAGAGACAGCGGGTGCCCTGTGGTATGGAAGCGAGATTGCGGATCGCGAATCGGCAGAAGACAAACTGGCATTACAAAAATATGCCGACCAACTTACCGCGCAGGGATATTCGGTGCAAACACAAATTGGGTTCGGAAATCCCAAACGAATTATTCCAGAGATCATTCACGCTTTCGACTCAGATCTTTTGGTAATGGGTGCGCATGGCCACAAATGGGTGAAAGACTTGGTGTTGGGTGCCACGGTGGATACGGTACGGCATCGGGTGAATATTCCTGTATTGATTGTGAGACAGAAATAGAAAAAGGTATGCAACTACAAAAAATCCGAAAACGAATATACGAGGTAAGAGGGCAAAACGTGATGCTGGATTTTGATCTTGCGGGCCAGACCAAGCACCTAAAAGACGCGGTGAGGCATAACATCGACCGATTCCCAAATGGCTTTATGTTTGAACTTACATGGGAAGATTATAATTCTCTAAGGGCGCAATTTGCGAACAGCCCAAAGGCATTTCAAATAAGCATACAGATTGTCGGGGCTTTTGTTTCCATCAGACAATAAACGCTGTCAAAAAAGGACAATCCACTACAGACAATAAAGAAAAGAAAACGAATGGGCTTTATAAGCGGAGACAACTAACAATGACAAGGCAGCAAGTAAAGACAGATGATACCATTGTTGCACTTGCTACCCCGCAAGGCATAAGCGCGTTGGCAGTCATTCGCCTTTCAGGAGGCGAAAGTATTGGTATCACCAATCGGGTTTTTAGGGGCAAAGACCTCACCCGACAACCTTCTCATACCATGCACTTTGGGTTGATTACCGATGGCGACAGGCCAATTGATGAGGTGCTGGTGTCAGTCTTTCGAGAGCCTAGCTCATTTACCAAAGAAGATTCGATTGAAATTTCGTGCCACGGTTCGCCTACCATCGTGAAGGAAATTATAAAAGTATTGCTGAAGCAAGGGGCGCGAATGGCAAAGCCTGGCGAATACACGAAGCGTGCATTTCTCAACGGCCGATTTGATTTGGCACAAGCAGAGGCAGTGGCCGATTTGATTCATGCTGAAAATGATAATGCCCGCCAAGCCGCGCTAAACCAAATGCGTGGAGGCTTCAGCAAAGAGATTCAGCACCTGCGTGAAAAACTGATTCATTTTGCGTCTTTAATAGAACTGGAATTGGACTTTGGCGAGGAAGATGTAGAATTTGCAAAACGTGATGAACTAAAACAGCTCATCTTCAAAATTCAATCCTACCTCAAGCCTTTGATTCTATCATTTGACCAAGGGAACGTAATCAAAAACGGAGTGCCCGTAGTAATTGCAGGCAAGCCAAATGCCGGAAAATCTACGCTGCTGAATGCTCTTTTGAATGAAGAACGGGCCATCGTGTCTGAAATTGCTGGCACTACGCGCGATGTAATAGAAGATGAAATGATTTTAGGCGGCATTACCTTTCGGTTTATGGACACAGCCGGAATACGACATACACTAGACACCATAGAGGCGATTGGCGTACAGCGAACCTATGAGTCGATGAAAAAAGCATCATTGATATTGTACCTGTTCGATTTAACGGAAACCTCTAATGAAGAAATTGACCGAGAGGAATCTGAAATCAAGAAACTGGGTATCCCCTATTTAAAAATTGGTAATAAGCTAGACCAGGCATCACCCGATGTGTTGAAAAACTTGGGCAATGATTTCGTGTTGATTGCTGCAGCAGCAAAGACCAACTTAGAAAAACTAAAACATCGAATCATTTCACTTTTCCAAGTGAACGATGTAAAGCAAGGTGATGTAGTTGTCACCAACCTTCGTCACTATCAAAATCTTTTACAAACAAATCAATCTCTTACTCATGTGCTAGAAGGTATGGACGGCCATGTGACTGGCGATTTTCTGGCGATGGATATTAGGCAGAGCTTACATTACTTAGGTGAAATAACTGGTGAAATTACTTCAGATGATTTACTCGTCAACATATTCTCAAAATTTTGTATCGGAAAGTAACTATCTTTCCTTTGTTTCATAAATGCTTTTTTTATTGGTTTTTTGGCTGATTTATCCCAAATTATGCATTAGACTATGTTGATAACTTTTTTCTACAAGAGAATCAATGACTTAAGT
>JBJTHA010000345.1:0-18099 GCA_046094265.1 Cytophagales bacterium | reverse complement strand
TATCACTAATAACGGCAAAGACCCGGCCAGTTCTGAAAATCCTGATAAGGCCATTATTTCTTTTAAAACAGACAGAGGCACCAGTCATAAACGGTTCGTTGAGATACTGGACATCTGCCAAGGTGCCTATTATGATATTTATGCTGCTCAGGCAGGTGTGACCAACAAAGAGTATCGAGAGGCTGCAGCAAGAATTAGTCAAGACCCTGCAGCAAAGGCAATCTATGAAAGAGGTAAAGTCGGCTACCCGATGAATATCTCTATTGCGGAACCGACCAAAGTAGGTAACTAAATTGTAGAACTATGTCGAAGTTTAAAAAGAAAGCAGAAGTAAAGCAGGAGATCCCAACATCATCGATGCCCGATGTGGTGTTCATGTTGTTATTCTTCTTCATGGTGACTACCCAGATGCGCGAAACCACCATTCACGTGAAGCAAAATATCCCCAAAGCCTCTCAATTGAGGAAGTTGGAGCGCAAAACGTTGGTTGCCAGTTTATACATTGGAGAACCTACTAAGGTTGAAGACGGCAAAGACGCTAAGATTCAAGCTAACGATGTGTTTATTGACACAAAAGAAATCATTAAGTGGGTGAATGAAGAAAAAGCTAAACTTGATGAGAACGATCGGGAACAAATTACTATTTCGTTGAAAGTAGATAACGAATCAAAACGAGGAATTATAGCTGACGTAGAAACAGAACTAAGGAAGGGAAATGCCAGAAAGGTTCTTTATACGGCTATTGACAATTCAAAAGTCACTCAAAACTAATTTTTCAAGGTTTCTTATGTAAAAGCCCCGAGTCATCGGGGCTTTTGTGTTTTTCCACTATCTTGTATTGGCATGATAGAAAAGAACAATCCCAAAATCATTCGCGCGTGGTGCCTGTACGATTGGGCCAACTCCGTGTATTCTCTCGTCATTACCTCCGCCATTTTCCCGGTCTATTACCAGGCCGTTGCCAAAAGTGCCGATGGGAGTGACGATGTCACATTTTTGTGGTGGGATAAGATCCCCAACTCTGCTCTTTATTCTTATGCGTTGTCATTTTCGTTCTTGCTGGTGACGCCCCTGTTGCCTTTGCTGTCGGGGGTAGCAGATTATGCCGGCAGAAAAAAAAAATTTATGCGCCTATTTTGCATCATTGGTGGATTGGCGTGCGTGGGCATGTTCTTTTTTGGAAAGACCAACCTCGGCTGGGGGATTGCCTGCATCGTGTTTGCCAGCATCGGCTACTCTGGCAGCTTGGTGTTTTATGATGCCTTTTTGCCCGAGATCGCTACCGAAGACCAATTTGATCGAATCAGCGCGAAAGGATACTCATGGGGCTATTACGGTGGTGTCGTTTTGTTGGTGTTATGTTTGGGTTTAATACAGTTGCACGGTGTGCTGGGTGTTGCAGAAGGGACGATGGTGCGTTTGTCATTCTTATTGGTGGGCGTATGGTGGATCGGGTTTGCGCAGATCACATTTGCAGTACTTCCCGAAGAAGTGCGAAAGACGAAAGCCACTTTGGTGAAAGGGTATGAGGAATTAATGAACGTGTGGAGGAGTTTTTCGCAAAATCCTGATCTAAGAAAATATGTGCTAGCCTACTTTTTCTTCAACATGGGCGTACAAACTGTCATGTACATGGCAGCCACCTTCGGTGCTAAAGAGCTAAAGCTGCCGGACACAAAGTTGATCCTCACCATCTTGGTGATTCAATTGGTAGCGGCCTTGGGTGCCCATGGTTTTGCGCGACTGTCCGGCCGCTGGGGCAACAAAAATGTGCTGCTGCTGATGATTTTGTTTTGGGTGATCATCTGTTTGGGTGCCTACATGGTGCGTTCTGAATATCAATTTTATGCACTGGCCTTTGCGGTGGGCATCGTGATGGGCGGTATCCAATCACTGTCGAGGGCCACCTACTCTAAGTTGATTCCACAGAATTCAATCGATAATGCTTCTTACTTTTCCTTTTTCGATGTCACCTTTAACCTGTCTATTGTGGTGGGCACCTTTAGTTATGGATTTATCGAGCACGTGACGGGTAGCATGCGAAATAGCACGCTTGCCATTGCAACATTTTTTGTGATAGGACTGTTGGTGTTAACACAGGTTCGGGCACAATCGATTGTAAAAAAAGCATGATCAAGACCAGTAATGTAAGCTACGCCTATAAGACCGGCTCGTCACTTCAACTTCCGGATGTGGAAGTGCGCGCGGGGGAGCCATGCCTGTTATTGGGTGATTCAGGCAGTGGCAAAACCACATTGTTGCACCTGATGGGGGGACTGTTGCGTATGCAGCAAGGAAGTATTTTTATTGCCGGCACAGATATTTCGCGACTCAACGAGGCACAGTTAGATCATTTTCGCGCCAAGCATTTGGGCTTTGTTTTTCAACGCAATCACCTGATCGGTGCTTTAACAGTGGCCCAGAACATCGCCATGGCTCCCTATTTAGCCGGAAACAATATTGAGCAGGCACGTATAGACGAAGTGTTGGAAGAGTTGCAACTCAAGGAGAAACGAAACGCCCGAATTTCTGAGTTGAGCCTTGGGCAAGCACAACGCGTTGCTATTGCGCGGGCGGTAATCAATAAACCCGCGTTAATTTTAGCAGACGAGCCCACTTCTTCGCTCGATGATACCAACTGCATGCGCGCGATTCAATTGCTTTTGCAGGTGGCCGAGCATCATCAAGCGGCACTGCTGGTGGCAACACACGATCAACGTTTGAAGAATGTGATCAAACAACAAATTCAACTCAAAGCTCAAAATCAATAACCATGAATTTGTTTGTATTGGTTTGGAGTTATTTAAGAAGCAAGCCGCTGAACACACTCTTGAATATTATTTTGGTTGGGTTGGGTATTGGTGTGATTACGGTGCTGATTTTATTCAAGAATCAATTGACGGAGAAAATAGGAAACACCTCCAAAGGCGTGGACCTGGTGGTAGGCGCCAAAGGCAGTCCCTTGCAGTTGATACTTTGCAATCTGTTTCATATCGATTTTCCCACTGGCAATATCAAACTGGCAGATGCAGAAAAGCTGTCGAACCATCGCCTGGTGAAAAATGCCGTCCCGTTGGCGCTAGGTGATAGCTATCAAAACTACCGCATCGTAGGTACTACTTCGGCATATACGGCCATCTATAGTGCGCAGCTTGGCGAGGGTAAGTGGTGGACAAATGACTTGGAAGTGACCGTTGGTGCAGCAGTTGCTGAAGCGTTGAGATTGAAATTGGGTGCTCATTTTGCGAGTTCGCATGGCCTCTCCAAAGAAGGGCATGCGCATGAAGAAGCCGAATACAAAGTTGTAGGCATATTGAAGCCAACGGGTTCAGTAATCGATAACCTGATTCTAACAAATGTAGCCAGTGTTTGGAAGGTGCATGAGGAATTGAGTGACAGCGTGGTAATGGCTAGTCGTTTTTCCAAGCTTCTTCAAGCCAATGTCGCGAATGACAGCACCCGTGAAATCACCTCGTTACTGATCAAGTACAAAAACCCAATGGCTGCTATTCAGTTGCCGCGTATGATCAACTCGCAAACTAACATGCAGGCGGCATCGCCCGCATTTGAAACTGCTCGCTTGTACTCCATAATGGGAGTGGGCACGGATGTGCTAATGGGTTTTGCTTACGTGCTCATTTTTATTTCCGGGCTGAGCATTTTTATTGCACTGTACAATTCACTCAAAGAAAGACAATACGATTTGGCCATTATGCGCAGCATGGGTGCAAGCCGATCCAAATTGGTTTGGAGCGTGTTGCTGGAGGGAATGACACTCACATTGCTTGGGGCGTGCCTCGGTTTGATCTTAGGTCATTCGGTATTATGGTTTTTCGCAAATTGGGTTCCGGAAGGGGCGAAGGGCGGTTTTTCGGGGGCTGTGTGGTATGGGGAAGAACTGTTAGTTTTGTTGGGAAGTTTGGTATTAGGGGTGATATGTTCGTTGCTACCCGCTTGGCGAGCCTACCGAACCGACATACACCAGGTACTGGCCGGGAGTTGATCCGCAATTGCTAGGCGTCAAGACACCTTAAAGGTGTCAGACGCCTTAAACAATAAAACAATGTAGTTTATAAAAATAGATCAGTTTTTATGGCTAAAAAATCATTGCTCGTAACATTGCTGATGACGGTTGCCTGGTGTGGTTTTGGGCAAACCGAAGGATGGGGCCTTTTTGCAAAGACAAAATTCGAAACCAAGTACAACGAGAAGGCGGCCGAATACTTTCTCACGCCCAATTTCCCTGCGGACTTAAAGGCGATGGTGGGCAAAGAAGTTGACTTAGAAGGATATTATTTACCCATTGATGTGGCGGGCAACGCTTACATCGTGATCTCCAAATTTCCTTATAGCCAGTGTTTTTTTTGTGGTGGCGCTGGACCCGAAACGATTGCCGAAGTTACCTTCAAAACCAAGCCCGAAAAGTTTGAAGCCGATCAGTTCATTCGCGTAAAGGGCAAACTGAAGCTTAATGAATCGGATGTTGACCACGTGAATTTTATTTTGGTGGATGCGATTTTAGTGAAGAAATAATTCTCAACTATCGAATAGTCCACCGCACACCCATCATTCCTCGTATTCCCTGCATGGGTGCGTAGTTGTAGCTGGCATCAAAAGAATAACCGTTCGGGTTATCTACCCCTACATTTTTATCGAATGGATCAAACGGCCTGAGTAATGGATTTTCGGGTAAGAAATTCAGCAGGTTTTTTACAGCGGCATATATTTCTAAATTTTTATTGATTGGCTTCGTCACCTGTACATTCATAATTGTGAACCATGGCGAAGTGGCGGGCCGGAAGTCGTTGGGTACCACCGGCAAATGCATGGGGCCATACGTGCGTCCCGTGAGGTCAAAAGCCCAACCGGACTTTGGCAATGCATAGCTGATAGCAAACGTACCCGAAAACGCTGGGGCATGCAGTTGCGGGATTTTTTCACCACTTTCATTCTTCAAAAACACATCCATCCACGTGGCACCTGTAATCACCTTGAGTCCATTGACAAAAGCCACATCTGCGTTCAATGTGAGTCCTTGTGATAGCGCATACCCTTTCAAGTTATCGTAAATGATTTTGTTGGGGTCACTCAGAAAATCGCCTACAATTTTGTTGGTGAAATAGGTGTAGAATAGGCTGCCATCTATATTCACGTAGCCACTTTGAAACGCGATGTTCTTGGCGTAGTTTAAATTCACATTCCATGACCGCTCCGGCAACAAATCATTTCTTACCTCCACTTGGCGGAAGCCCGACAACGCAGCGTGCTCTTCCGTAAACAAATTCACCACGCGATAGCCGCTGCCGCTGGTCAAACGCACTGTATTGGAGGCGTTGGGCGAAAACTTGAAACTCAGGCGAGGGGTCACAATCGCGCCATGAACGTTGTGATGGTCATAGCGCAATCCGGCCAATGTGGTAAACTGTGACGACCATTTGATCTCGTCTTGTACAAAAATACCGGGCAGCACCGTGACAGCGGGATGGTTCTCGCCATTGGGCCGTGCGGTGCCGGCAGTGTTGTCATCGTAGTAGGTAAACCTAAACGGTGTGCCGCTCAATAAATCGTGCTTGCCGAATTTCTTTGTCCATCGCAATTGCGCAAATGAGGTGTGCTGATCGCCCAAGTAATAGGTTTGCCCATAGTATGAATCTTGAAAATGGTGGTTGTACGAAAAGTCGAACTGCAGGTCTTCTTTGGTATTGAACTGATAAGTGCCGATGAGTTCACTTCTCTTGGTCAATATCGATTCACCGTAATACACATCCGAACCCCTGAATGCTTCTGTCCATTGCATTTCGCCACCCCAACGGTTTTCATAGATGTAGCGACCCGCCAGCGTCAATCGCTTGCCCGATCTGCGTTGGATATTCCACTTGTTGAAAAGGGAAATGCGATTCTGCAACGTTACATCGGTGAAGTTATCGTTGTTCACGTCCCACTTTTGGTTGAAGTTGAAGTAATTGACGCCCAACATGGCCGAAGACTGCTTTACGCGAAAGGCGGTCGATACACCGGCATTGTATTCACCCATCGAAGTACCAAACGCATCTAGCTTTAGTTTTGGTGCTGTGCTTGGATCTTGGGTAATGATGTTGATGACACCCGCCACAGCTTCAGAGCCGTAGAGCGTAGAGCCTGGCCCTTTTACCACCTCAATCCGTTTGACCAAGCTGTTCGGTATTCCAAACAATCCATACACCGTTGCCAAACTACTCACAATGGGCATGCCATCGATCAAGATCATGGTATACGGACCTTCCAAACCGTTGATGTGGATATCGCCAGTGTTACAGACGTTGCAATTGATCTGCGGCTGAACGCCATTCACCATATTGAGTGATTCAAAAATGCTGGGCGTGGGATTTTTGATGAACATGGTGGGTGAGTACACTTCCACAGGTACGGGTGAATTCATTTTCGTCACCTCTTTCATGGTGCCGGTGATCACCACTTCTTGTAGTTGCTTGGCGTCTTCCTCCAACACCACCTCAAGTGTGTTGTTTCCCTCCTCCACCATTACCTCAATGGTGCGCGTGACATAGCCGATAGACGATACTTGAAGGGTGGCCTTGCCCAGCCGTAGGTTTTTCAGGGTGAATTCCCCTGCCGCATTGGTGTTGGTGCCAATGGATGAACGCAGCACCCGAATGTTGGCAAATTCAACCGGCTGGCCTTGGTGCGTTACCCTGCCTGACACGGTGGACGTTTGCGCCCACGCGATGTTGGTCAGTAATAAAATGCCCCAAAACAGCCGCTTGCCCATTTTCTTTGTTTAGACGGGCAAATTTAATAAATTCGTTGAATAAAAAATAAAATTTAGATTAATCTAAAAACATAAAATAGAATTTGCTTTGATTCCCAGAAATGCTACATTTGATATTAAAATAATATCATTTAAATATCAAGTTTATGAAAACTGAGAAACTGACAGACGCTTTGAATGGTTATGTGGCGCTTGCTATCGGCTGCCTTTTTTTGCTGGGCGCGATTGTGGCAATTGTAATGAAGAGTCTTGCGTTGCTGGTGGTTTGTGCAATCGGTTTTTTCTGGTTGATACCTGGGCTGACGATCGTTAAACCTAACACGGCAAAAGTGATGGTGCTGTTTGGCGCTTACCGTGGAACCATCAACACAAACGGTTTATTTTGGGCGAACCCATTTTACAGTCGCCACTCGATTTCTCTTCGGGCGCGTAATTTTGAAAGTGAAAAAGTGAAGGTGAATGATAAGCTGGGCAATCCCATTTTGATCAGCGTAATTCTGGTGTGGAAGGTGAAGGATACATACAAATCGTCTTTCGAGGTCGATAATTATGAAAACTTTGTGAAAATTCAGACCGACTCGGCTGTTAGAAAATTAGCTGGTACATATCCGTACGATCATTTTGAAGATGAACGGGCGGCCATCACACTGAGTACAAATTTTGACGATGTAAACAAGTCACTTGAAGCAGAGATTGCGGAGCGGCTCACAATGGCCGGTATTGAAGTAATCGAGGCGCGAATAGGATATTTGGCCTATGCCCCCGAAATCGCACAGGCAATGCTGCGCAGACAGCAAGCATCTGCGGTGGTGGCCGCGAGGCATAAAATTGTAGAAGGCGCTGTAGGAATGGTTGAAAATGCGTTACGGATGTTGTCTGAAAAGTCAATTATCGATCTGGATGATGAAAGAAAGGCGGCAATGGTAAGCAACTTGATGGTGGTTCTATGTGGTGACAAGGACTCTCAACCCGTTGTGAATACTGGTACACTTAATCACTAGCCAATGGCCGAAAAAAAAGCATTTGCCCTGCGCATCGATGCCGAGATGATGAAGGCAATCGAGAAATGGGCAGCGGATGAATTTAGAAGCGTGAACGGACAAATCGAGTGGATGCTCAACCAAAGTTTGAAAGAACAAGGTAGGCATCCTTCAAAAGCTACAGCGAAAAAGCCTCATAGCCAATAGGAGCTACTATTCTACCTCAAAAAAATCCGGGTTTTCGCGCACGTAGGCGTTAAAGCCCCGGGCGGTCATCAGCTTGCGCAGTTTTTCTAGCGCTTCTTCCGATTCTTCGTCAAAGCCAAGCACTGCGGCCTCCTTCACATACACTTTCAATAGCTTGATTGAATTCGGCTTTGCCAACAATCCATTTACGATCACGCCATAAGGTTTCAGTCGATCAGTGGTGTCTTTCAAAAAATAGCGCGCGGTAGCAATTGCAATCTCCTCCGATTGGATGGTAGCATTGGAGAGAAACTCAAAATTTGCTTTTGCCTGTTGTTGATTGCCATCGGCTTCTGCTAGCAACGCGCGGAAGTAGGTTGCGTACACAAGTCTTTCAGTTAAATCAACAGTAGCTAGTTGTTGCTTAAGGGCTTTCCAGTTTTCTTGTTGTGCCGATATGAGCAAACTAAAGAATTGAATGTCCTCAAACAGCTTTTTATTTGTGAGTGTTAAACCTTTGATTTGTTGCAGGGTGGCAATCGATTCATCAATGTTATCCAATGCAAAATGCCGCCTGCAGCGCGCCAATAGCAAACCTGCCTTTGTGTTTGCGTCTGAAATTTGATTGACTATTTTACCAAACGCCATAGTGTCGCTTAACGGAATTCGATAGCGTGCGAAAATACTTTTTGATTCATCGTCAAGGCCGGTAATTTGGTTGAGATTGAGATCCAGTGCCTCCAGTATTTTTTGTGATCTTTTTGCCACAAGGGTATCTGCATTAACACGCAGTTCCGCTAACAAAGGAATTGCTCTTGGGGTGCTGTCGGCTTCCAACCAACTGATGGCTTGCAGCCACTGCGCACCGTGGACATCTTTTTCACTCGCTATTTTGAAATAACGTGCGGCCGTGGCCGGATTTTCTTGCTGCAGCAACCAAATACCTAATTGGTAAAAGTATTTTCCGGTGCCAGAGCGGTAAGCAATTTCGCGCATCAGCTCACCCGCTTTTTTTGACATGCCTTGGTGGTAGTAACTGGTTGCTATGGCGGCTTGCAATTCGTCTTTAAATGTTTCGTTTGCACGTTTCCGCGAGAGCGTTTCTGCTTTTCGCAAGATAGCCGTGTCAATACTACTGCTTTGGTTTACCAAATAGTTTACCATCAGCACAGCTTCCTTTACTGATAGCACTGTGTCGGTTGGAAGTTGATAAGACAGCGCCAATGAAGTGCTCTGCACATTGGCAAGCGCTAAAGCGTTGCTTCGCGCGGAAGGTTTGTCTGACTTCAACAAAGTAAGCAACGAATCTGCCGGGAAAGGCAAGTAAAATTTCGCTGCAGCTGCCAAGAGATTTGTTTCTGCGGCTTCTTTTGTGGTCTTATTTTGCCGCGATTGATTGAAATAAAAAAGGGCAGAGTCACGGTTTTGCAACTTTACATAAGCCAGCCCCAGAGCATTTTGCAATCGGCTGCTGGCGGGTATTTTTTTCAGTCCTTCTTGCAGCACCAATGTTTGGGCTAAGGGGTTGCCACCGGCCGCGTACAAGTCGGCAAGGTTGATAAATCCCATTTCACTCGGGCTATTTTCAGCAATTGTCGCCAATGCCAAGCGCGCTTTGGCAGGATCTAGCTGCTGCGTGTACAGCGTACCCAATGCCAGGTGGGCGTGGTGGTTTTGATTTCGGTAAACCAGCGATTTTTTGTAGTAGCCCTCGGCCGCTGTGAGTTCGCCCCTTTGCCATGCCAAGTCTCCTTGCGCATTGTAGTGTCCCGCATAAGTTTGGTCGATGTAAGAGCCCCAGGTAGATGCAAATGACAAAAATGCAAACGTGGCGATGGCAGCACCAGCACGGAACGTGAAGAATGGCATGGTGTCGGGCTTGTAAAGTATTTTATGCACCGGCAGGTTAGCCAACAACATGGGTGAGAAATTGGCTGTTACGTACACTACAAAGATAAGTCCGTAACCTAAGTGGGCATACAAGATCAAGTCTTGCAATGTATCAATCAAGGTGTTGTTAGCAGTTGCAAACAATAGAACTAAAAACGAAAAACAAATCATCATTAAACTTAGGCATGCCAAAACAGCCAGAACGGGTGATGATAGAAAGTCTTCATATAAAGGCTGTCGCCTGTTGAAACCCCACACCGCCAGTGCAGCCGACATCGTGAGTAAAAAAAATGAGTTGATGATCCAAAAACTGATGTTCAAGTGACCTTCTTTGACGAGATAAGACACAAAGAGATTTACCAAGTAAATTCCGGAAATGGTGTAAAAATGCAATGCGCTTTTACTTGGATTCTTTGTTTGCGTAACAATATCAACAAACAGCGCAATGATTTCGTGTGACACAAAAAAAACAAACAGTAGCGCAAGCACAGTGCCCGTGATGACACTGTTGGCTGACAGTTGCAGGAGGGGGTATGCCACGTTGCTGCCCCACAAAAACACAAAGCAAAGTGCCGCGCCTGTTGCCTGAAACACAACCCATCGCACCCAGAAAGGCGTTTCGCTACGAAACGCCTGAAAGTAAAAGCCCGCAACAGCAAATACTGCTACGATTGAGAAAGTGGGCAGTCTGTTGTCAAGACCGAACAATTGCAGCGATTCTAGGTTGAGGCCAATCAGCCATAAGATCAACAAACTCATTCCAACGAAAAACGAAAACCTTTTAAGGGTGGTGATAATGGCTGCTATGGTAAGTACGCCTATGCTTAAGCAGGCAAGAAAAAAATGATAAGCAAAATTTACCGGTTGTAGGTCGCTGCCCAGGTATGATTCGAACAGCACCAGACTGCTGATGGGCTCGTTCACTTCAAATGACCCCACTAAAAAACTGTTGCCGTTGCTATCAATGGTTTGTATTTGTTGCAGTTCTTCCCAACTAAATGCGGAAGGAGATTCTACCAAGTAAATCGACCAAAAAGCAAGTGCACTCAGAATAGTTATTGCGCTTAAAAAAAAGAACAGGTATTGGTAGGTTTTTGCCCACTCTCGCCAAAATGCCAATGCTCGCATGAATGTGTTTAATTTATATTATTCCAAAACTTTCGGAACTCTAAAATATTGTGCGTCTTTTTTTGGGGCGTTGGCCAAAGCGTTCTCGCGGTTCAAATGCGGTTTGTTTTCATCTTGGCGCAGGGCATTGATCTCGTGACTCATCGTAACGAGGGGTTCCACACCTGTAGTGTCTACTTCCTTCAATTTTTCAACAAACGCAAGCATTTGGTTCATATCGCTCAGCATTTTTTCTGTGTCTTCCTCCTTCATTTCTAATCGGGATAGGTGCGCGATTTTTTGAAGGGTTTGTTTATCGATTGACATAAGGTAGATGTTGGAAGTTGGATGTTCGAAGTTAGAGGTGGGAAACTAGGTTTTAGAGGTTAAGGAGCTTGTGAATATTTTCTGTTCAGTTCTGCATCGATAATGTTGAAAACTTGGTGTTTCAGTTGTTGTACGTTATCAAGCGTCAATCCTTTTGTTTCAATGGGCTCGTGAAAAATTACTTCTACGCGCCCCCGGTGCAAACGCAACTGTTTTTGGTCGGGCAAAATTATCCAATTATTGGGAATGGTAACCGGCACTACTGCAACTTGTTTTTCGATGGCTGCCCGGAAGGCGCCATCTTTAAAATGTACCATGCGTGGTGGGTGTTGGGTGATGATGCCTCCCTCCGGGTAAATGACCAAGCTTTTGCCCTCATCCAAGGCCTTCATGCTCGCCAGCAATGTGCTAGAGCGACTTTTTAAGCTTTGTCGATTGACGGTAATATGCAGTTTGCGGTACATAAATCCAAAGAGCGGAATTTTTTCCATGTCATTTTTGCCCACAAAAATGGTGTTGATCGGGTTGAGACCCATGGTGGGGATATCCAGATACGAAAAGTGATTGGGGCAGAAGACATATTGCTTGCTTTTGTTGAGCGGAGCCTTGCATGCTACGCGATAGGGGAGAAAGGTAAAAATGAAAAGACCCCTTGCCCACCAGCGGTTGATGATCCCTACCAAACGAAACTGTTTAGGAAAAACGATGGGGATTAGCAGCAAAGGAAAGGAGAGTGCGAACAACAGTACGAACACGACAAAACCATACACGGTATGAAGAATTCGAACGAATGCCATGGTTAGCTACCAAAACCTTTTACAAATGTTACTCTAGATTTCAAGGGCAGCAAAAGTAATGCTGCACCCTATCAAGAAAAATCAATTTCGTTACTTCTAACTGGCAAAGCAAAGGCCGTTTTGTATCATTTTTAAACATGCATGAATGAAATACCATCACTTTTGGGCGAAGATTTTAGTTTATTATTTTGAGTGATGCAAAACTATCGAAAAACAAAGCAAGAGAACAAATCGCTTTGATAGGAATTTCAGAAACCAGCGTTGGTAAAGCGAAAGGTATTTTAGTAGATTGACTAAGGTATTCACTCGTATTGGTAAAAATTATTACTTTTATTTAATCAAATTACCCCATATGAAGAACATTACTTTTTTGCTGTTGGCTATTGTGGTATCGGTTTCTGCCCAAACCAAGTACGACAAAACAATGGCATCTATTGAAACTCTCTACGAAACTGGCGACTACAAAAAGACGCTTGCAGCCTTGGAGAAATTCAAACAAAAATCGTTCAAGAAACTTGGTGCCAGTAACCCTTACTTGGTGCGTTACCACATGCTTATTGCCAAGTGCGCTTTGGCTTCGGGCATGTTCTCTCAGTTTGAGGCAAACCTCAAAACAGCCATTACCACCCATGCATCTGTAAATAATGAAAACAGCAAAAGTCATGGCATGGCGTTGTTGGAGGCAGCTGAGTTATACACACGCAACGGTTCCTATAAAATTGCCAAGCAATATCTCGTTGATGCGCAGGTAGTGTTTTCCAAAGGTGGTTCTTTTGATGAAGATGCCAAGGCACGTTGGGAAGTAGCCCATGCGGAAGTGCTCACGGGTCAAGGTTTTTATCTACAAGCCTCAGAGTTGTTCTTGAAGAACTCAAGTTACTTCGCAGGTCGCGCGGTTAAACAAGAAACGTATGTCGATGACAAGGGCAACTTGAAAAGCCGCAGGCTTCCCGAACCGGAGTTGGCAAAGCGATTTGATGAATACTGCCGCGTAATTACTTCGCTGGGTCGTTGCTATGGCAGGCAAGGGAAATTGAGAAGTGCGGACTCGGCCTTTGCATTTGTGACTTCGTGGGCAAACCGGAATCTGGGACAGACTAGCTTGCCCTTTATTCGTAACCAATTTTACAATGCAAAAACACTGAAAGAAAACGGGAACGAGTCATTACCGAAAGATCTTGATCTAAATCGCACCCTGAGTAATTTAAAAAGCAAGCACAAGCCCTCGCATTATTTAGGAGTGGAGATATATGAATTATTGTTGAAAGATTTGGCAAAAGAGGGTGGATCTAAGTATTCAAACGCAAAACTTCAGTATCAAAAGATGATTAAAAGCAATTTCAAAGAAGGTAGCTTCTACCCCGTGCGATTGAAGGCTGTTGAGTTTGATTCTAAACTCAACAACGACAAAACAAAAAACCTAGAAAAAGATGCCAACAATTTACTAACGAATACAAAAGAGTTGCCAAAGAATAATAGTGTAACGGTTAATGTGCTGGAGTTTTTGACGGAACTGGCTACGTACGAAAGGAGATATTCAAACGTGGAGGGGTATCTAAAATCTATCATTGAAATTAAAAATAATTTGTATGGCGAGGATGCACCAGAATCTCACTTGGCAAGACTGAAGCTGGCAAACTACTATCTCGACTACACTAATAAGATTCCCGAGGCCCTGAAAATTTATGACGAGAGTTTTACAAAAATTGTAGCGCCCCAAATAGGTAATCAACACCAAGACATTCTTGAGATTGTTAACCACATTGGTAGTTTATACGAACTAACGGATGAATACGGCAAAGCAGACTCAGTTCTTGAAAAATCCATCAAAATAGCCCAAGCGAAATATGATAATAAAGATGTGGCCTATGCCACCCAACTAAACAACGTAGCCCGCATTCAAATCAAGTTAGGTGAATTTCAAAAGGCATCTGCGAAGGTAGACGAAGCGGTGAAAATATTGAAGGATAAAGAAAGTCGTGGTAAAAACCGTGAGTTGCATTTGATTGAAGCTCTAGAGACACGTGCTACCTTACAAGGTGTACGTGGTTTATTTGATGAAGCAGAGGAAACGCTGGCGCTGACGGGCAAAATGATTCGAAATTTTGATAACACGGTGGGTATTGATGAACTGGCGACAGCTAAACAACTTACTTCTCTGTTGATTTTGTTAGGTGACTATAAAAAAGCCGATGAGTTATTAACGACTTTGATAGAGGAATACCAGAAATTGTACGGTAATCAATCGCTTCGTTTGATTGAACCGTTGGTTAACAAAGGGCGGCTCATTCTAGCCAAGGGTGATTACACCGAAGCAGATAAGGTAGCCCAACGAGCTCATCAAATTGCGCTGGCAGTATATGGCGATAACTCATCAAAAACAGCTGTCACACAAAAACTCTTGGGCGATATTGATTATGCTATAGGCGACTACGACAAAGCGGAAGAAAACATTCAAAAAGCACTGGCAAGCCAAGAGCGACAGTTTGGGCGCAATCACATCGAGGTAGCAAAATCATTGGCGCAGCTATCACTGATCAAATTCTACAAAGGCGAAGAATTTGCCCAAGTGGAAAAGATGATGTTGGAGGCTAAAAAAATAATGGGCGATCAACTAGGACTTGATAACCCACAGTATGCCGATATACTAAAGAACGTGGCCATTATTAACATTGCGGCAAACAAATACAATAATGCGTTCGTGTCGCTTACACAAGCAGAAAACATTTGGCGTTCTAAAACCGGATCGAAAAACAATATTAATGCTGCGGCCATCTTTACGCTGACTGCTGATGTTTTCTATCAAATGAAAAGCTACACAAAGGCAGAGGATTTTTACAATCAGGCACGTGGCATTTATGAGAAATACTTTAGCCGTACGCACCCTGAATATGTAAAGATTCTTTCCAAGCAGGCAAAGGTTTACTTTATGCAGAAGGAGTTTAAAAAAGCTAAGAGAAACATAGAAGAGGCACTGGGCGATTATGAAACCTTCATCAAAAAGTACTTCCCCGCATTAAGTGAGCGAGAGAAAACGAAATACTGGAATACCATTAAGAATGATTTTGAGTTTTATAACACGCTTGCCTTTGGCAATCTTGAAGATTTCAAGGACTTGAGCGGTAAGGTTTATAACTACCAATTGCTAACCAAGGCGTTGTTACTTAGTTCATCAATTAAGGTGAGGGAGCGGATTATGAACAGCCCGGACGAAAGCCTGAAGAAGTTATACAACGACTGGATTCAGAAAAAGGAATTTCTCACCAATGCGCTTTCGATGAGCACGGAGCAACTCAGCCAAAACGCCATCGATTTGCCTACTTTAAACAACGAAGTAGAAAAACTGGAAGCGACCCTAAGCGAAAAATCGGAACTGTTTGGGCAGAATTTCGAAAACAAAAAAATTACCTATGAAAACGTCCAAAAATCGATCAATACAAATGAAGTGGCGATTGAAATGGTGCGGTACCGCCACTTCGATCACAACTTTACCGATTCGGTTGTATACGTAGCCTTATACGTCAAAAATGACGGTGCACGCCCAAAAGTAGTTCCGTTGCCAGAAGGGTATCGAATGGACAGACGGTTCTATCCCTACTATAGAAACTGCATTACCGGACAGGTAACGGATTTGAATTCCTACAGAGTATTCTGGGAACCAATTTCAAAGGCAATTGGTATCAATTCAGCTGTTTATTTCTCACCTGATGGCGTATACAACCTTATCAATCTGGAGGCGATCCCCATACCCGAATCTGGGGGAAAGCATGTGATAGACAATGCGAGTATTGTAATGGTAAACAATACAAAAGACTTGTATTTGCGAAAGCTGAAAGGGAAGAGTGTACCAAGCAACTCAGCTACATTGTTTGGCAACCCCAGCTTTTATGTTACTGCTTCAAACAGCAATGCAATCCCTTCGCTTCCTGGCACTGAAAAAGAAGTAAACGAACTTCAAGATATTCTTGAACAAAAAGGATGGAAGACGTTTGAATATTTAAATAAATCAGCTACTGAAGAACGTGTAAAGGAACAAGAAAGTCCTAAAGTTTTTCATATAGCAACACACGGATTTTATTTGTCGAATAGCGAGGGTGATGATGCCAAGCAAATGATTAGCGGTGAAGCCCAGTTGGCACAAAACCCTTTGTTGAAGTGCGGCCTGCTACTGCGTGGTGCAGGCGATGTGATGGACAAATCTTCGTATAATTACAACATTGAGAGCGGCATTCTAACTGCCTATGAGGCTATGAGCCTTAACCTTGACAAGACAGACTTAGTGGTATTGAGTGCATGTGAAACCGGTCTGGGCGATGTTTCCAACGGTGAAGGGGTATACGGTTTGCAGCGAGCATTTTTGGTTGCGGGTGCAAAGGTGTTGATCATGAGTATGTTTAAGGTAGACGATGAGGCAACGCAAAAGCTAATTCTAAATTTTTACAAGAAATGGCTTACTACCGGCAATATGAGGCAGAGCTTTGTCGATGCTAAGAAAGAACTGCGTGTAGAATATCCAGAGCCAATTTACTGGGGTGCTTTTATGATGATTGGGCTAGAGTAGCGAAACAATTGAAGTATATTACTAATTTTGTACACTCAATGTGTGGCTAGGTTGTAGTCGCCATAAGTAGTTCAACTTGAGTGTAAATGGTCCCGTATTTCAATGGATAGAATTTGAGATTCCGATTCTCAAGATGTAGGTTCGATTCCTACCGGGATCACAAAAATAAAGCCAATTATTTGTAAATCAAGTGATTGAGTAATTGTTTTAGTATTTGCAACGGTAACGAGTTATAGTTTTAAAAGTTACCAGGCAATGGAGTTTTGCAGGTGTTCAATCATTCGCTCGGTCGTCTTTATGATGTTTTGGCGAAGTAAATCAAACATCAAAAAAAAGGCGGTCGACCAAATGATCTCTGAATGTCAGAAAAAAATTGAAGTATTTTGTTCTGTTTTGCAACCAATTCGCATTCTTTCAGTTGAAACAACCATTAGGAGCATAACATGGGCAAAATCATAGAAACAAACGAAATTTCGAGGATGTACAAAATGGGCGACAATATTGTAAACGCCCTACAGTCTATCTCTATCAGCATCGATAAGGGTGAGTACGTGGCTTTTATGGGACCTTCAGGCTCGGGTAAGTCAACGCTTATGAACATTATCGGGTGTTTAGATTCGCCCAGCGGGGGCACCTACTCGCTCAATGGGCAAGAGGTAAGCGAGATGACCGAGAATGAACTGGCCATGATTCGAAACAAGGAAATTGGCTTTGTGTTCCAGACCTTCAATCTGTTGCCCCGCGCCTCGGCTTTAGATAACGTAGCTTTGCCGCTTATTTATGCTGGCTTTAGCAAAGACGAGCGCGAAGAGATGGCCATGGCCGCGTTAGAGAGTGTCGATTTGGCCAACCGCCATCACCACAAGCCCAACGAACTCTCGGGCGGGCAGCGCCAACGGGTAGCCATAGCACGTGCGTTGGTGAACAACCCTTCTATCATTTTGGCCGATGAGCCCACGGGTAACTTGGATACCAAAACCAGTTACGACATCATGAACTTGTTCCAAAACCTGCACGACAAAGGCAACACTATTATTCTGGTGACCCACGAAGACGATATTGCGCACTATGCACACCGCATCATTCGGTTGCGCGATGGTTTGATTGAGTGGGATCGCAAGAACGAGAACGTAACGCGCAACCCCGCCATGGCGGAGGTAGCGCATTGAAGATTTTAGATATCAGATTTAAGATTTCAGATTGAAGGTAAAAGTTGGGCGGCCTGCTTGCCCTTGCACACTTTCCCTTTCGATTCGCACAGCGCTATCTGCTTCTACTCCTCGTGCCACCGCACAAACCCACGCAACTGCGTGGTGATCCGCATCTATCGCTGGCCGATACCAGTACGAAATTCCTCTGCGATTCAATGATGTTTCTGTAATTTTGAGTTTTACCAAAAAGAATTGAAATGATACTGACAGTCATAATTGCAATTTCGATTTTTCAAGTTGGTATCTATTTGCTTTTAGATTTAAGGCATCAGGG
>JBJTHA010000344.1:0-3784 GCA_046094265.1 Cytophagales bacterium | reverse complement strand
TCTTTATACAGAGCAAACGTATCAGGGTGGATGAATTCAGCTACTTCCAAATGCATTTTGGTAGGTTGCAAATATTGGCCTAATGTTAGAATCATCAAACCGTTGGCAGCCAGGTCATCCATTGCCTTGAACACTTCTTCTTTGGTTTCGCCCACTCCTAACATAATGCCTGACTTGGTTCGTTTTCCCGCTGCGCGGGTGCGCTTGATTTGTTCCAAGCTGCGTTCGTACTTGGCTTGCGGCCGCACGATGCGGTAGAGCCTTCCAACTGTTTCCATGTTATGAGAAACAACTTCTTGCCCGCCCTCAATCATTCTGTACAATGCTTCCCAGTTCCCTTTGGTATCAGGTATCAACGTTTCAATTGTAGTGGATGGGCTCAATGCTTTGGTTTGTGCTACGGTTTGGTACCACACTTCTGCGCCACGGTCTTTTAGTTCATCGCGGTTTACACTGGTGATAACCGCGTGTTTCACGCCCATTTTTTTGATCGACTCGGCTACACGTCTAGGTTCATCTGTATCGTATTCCGTGGGGCGGCCAGTAGCTACTGCGCAGAAAGTGCAACTACGAGTACATACATTTCCCAAAATCATAAACGTGGCTGTGCCCGCTCCCCAACACTCGCCCATGTTGGGGCAGTTCCCGCTTTCACAAATAGTATGGAGTTTGTTATCGTCCACCAGTTTGCGCACTTTGGCATACTCGGGACCAACAGGCAGTTTTACGCGCAGCCAGTCGGGCTTGCGTTTTCTGGTTTCCTCTGCCGATATGGTGGGGAGTTCGATCATTTTCTTAGTCTAGAGATACGAGATGTGAATAGTGAGATGATTTTCTCAATTCTCTAATCTCATTACCCAATACTTTTACTTCCCGATTAGTTCCTTGTATTGTGCCGCACTCAGTAGTGCACTTAACTGTGCCGTATCTTTCACTTCCACTTTCACCATCCAGCCATCGCCATAAGGGTCGCTGTTCACTTTTTCTGGGGCACTCTCCAAAGATTTGTTGAACTCTATCACTTTACCCGCCACAGGCATGTACAAGTCGGAAACAGTTTTTACTGCTTCGACTGTACCGAAAACATCGTGTTGGCCAACCTCTTGGCCAACGGTGTTAATATCAACATATACAATATCGCCCAATTCACTCTGCGCAAAATCGGTAATGCCAATGGTAGCAACGTTGCCGTCAATTTTTATCCATTCGTGGTCTTTGGTGTATTGGAGTGAGTCAAGTATAGTCATCGGTTAATAGTTTTTTTTTTGAATTCTCAAAAATACGAACAAACAGGGCAACCGCCAAGAGTGACGGTTGTGCCCACGTTCAAAAAAAATTAAACCGATAGTAATGCAAAGAAGTAAATAGAGAGAAATTTAAAACGCGGTGGGTTCTCTACTGGAGGTTAAACGTAAGCTTAAACCCAATGCGGGTGTTGCTTCGGGGAAATGAGCTCGTTACCAATGGTTCGTTGGTGCTATGTTCTGCGTACAATTGAATGCGCACTTTTTGGTTTACTTGGTAACTTAAATTGGGGCGCAACTGGAAATTTATATTACCATTGGTAACGGTGGCTACATCATCGATTCTTCGTTGGATGGTTTGCGTGTTGCTCAATGTAACGTTGAACAAGAAAGTGACATCATTTTTTAGAGTGATGGTTCGCCCGTGATCTTTAAACGGTAATTTCATGTTGTTCTTGGTAAAGCCCATCTCAAAACTCCAGTCTTTGCCCAATTGCTCAGTAACCTGCGCGTTCGATACGTTTAGCGATACATCGCGCTTGGTCTTGTACTCAAACCGCAAACTGATTTTACTTTTGGTGCGTGCATTGATGCCTATGAGCGGGGCAAACGTTTCGCTGATCATTACTTGGTTGATGACATACACCGGTATTAATAAACTGGAATCTGAAGTGCTGGCGAGGCTGCCAAAGTTTCGGCCCGTGTTGTAATCGGTGATGCGCGAACTTAAGCGCACATCTACATCGCTGCCGCTGCCTTCGGAGTAACGCAACGAGTTGGTATAGTTCACCACGGAATAATTGGATGTGTAGGCGTGGTTGATCGTTACCGACTGAAACACATCTTTCAAGCCGCTGATCTTAGTTAGCCCATTGTAGTCCACTCGCCAGTTCGGCAGTGGTATCCGTGGAAAAGGAGAAAGACTCACTCCATCCACCGAAGTTCCGGAATAGGCAGCTATGAAAGCTGGGATTAATACATCTTGAGATCTTTGGTTTACTTCGGTAACTCCTCCCAAGCGTGGAAATCGTGAGGTAAGAACCGCTATGTTTGATTTGAACTGTTCGAATACATCTGAAACTAAATTTGAATTGTTAGCAAAAGCAGTATTGATACTTAGAAAAGAAATTCTGTAGCTACCTGAACGTGTTGGGCTCAAGCTTTTATAAACCCCATTTCCACCCGTGGTATCTCTAAAGATTTCTTGAAAGCTGGAGTTAATCGTTCGCTTGGCATCTACTTGAATTTTTAAATCGGTGAATGGCTCTAGGTTTGCCCGAAGTGCTAATTCTTCGGTTTGATTTTGTGTAAAGGGATTTGTCAGGTTTTTATTGGTTGTCAGCCAGCGATTGGCAGCGGCTTTTTGAGCAAAATTAGGATCCTGCTCGCCCAGAATAAAACCCCAGCCAGGTGAATTCCAGTTTTGATCCATGCCCAGCAAGCGCGGAGCATCTGTAAATCCGGGCAAAATGGTTCCTTCGGTAAGCGTGTAGTTACCATTAATTGTGCGCACGGACATGAGCAACCGAGTAAACAACCGAATTCCCCTCAACTCAGGTGGTCGTTTGATTGTGTCGGGCTTGGCAGGTTTATTTTTGTCGGGTGGGGTGGTTGGCCTTGGTGGCGTGTTTACATTTTTTAAAAAGCCAATTTTGTTATAAAGCTTCACCATGTCAAACCAACCCGAAAGTCCTTGGGTGCGTGTGTTTTGAATGATATTACCCAACTGTAAGGAAGGATTTTTTTCGATTGGACCCGCGCGATAATTGAAGCCGGCATTGTAGCGGTAATCTCCGCCCAAAAAATTGGTGGCTGGAATCTTTTCGAAAGGCAGGGTATAGTTGGCCGTGATGTTCTGATCAAAATTTTTGATACGCCCCAGTTTTTTCAGGTTGTTGATCACCACGCGCATCGAATCGGGGTTCGATAGATCGCCAAAGGGTTCGTCAATAATAGCGTTCACGGTGGAGTTATAATCCAGGGTAATAGATTTGGTGAGGCTCCACCGTGCAGTGTAATACCTGTTGAAAACAAAAAACTTTTGGTAGTTTGGTTGGTTGGTTGGCGCAGATAAATCCCTAACGGAATTGCGGTACGTGATTTCGCTGTACGAGCGATCTAGTTCCCAGCGCACCGACAGTTGCGTAGGCATGGGGTTAAAATTAAAGTCTTTGATGAATTGCAGCGATTTGCCGAGCTTCATTTCTTTGAATGGTTCAAAGCCCTTGAATTTACTTTGGTATTGCCAAGCTACCGCTCCTTTAATGTTTTGTTTGATGTTGGTGAGCAAACTGAAATTGGTTTGCGTTTGTTCGCGATAGGCGTAGGTAAATGAAAAGTTTTCAAAATCGTAAATATGCTGTTTAGCTTCCTTCTTTACCTTTACCTTTCGTACGTTGGTGAAGTTGACGCTGCGCAGGTACGATCGGTCTTGAATGAGCCTCAAGTTGTTATCTCGCTCGGCATCGGTATTTAATGTTTTGAGTGCGGCTGCCAGCTGCACTAAAATCATTCAATACCGATGCCGAGCGAGATAACTA
>JBJTHA010000343.1:0-2882 GCA_046094265.1 Cytophagales bacterium | reverse complement strand
TGGTTTGGCGGTATTGGGTTGTACAGCCACGCTGATACTGGCCTTTTTACCGTTGGTATTTTTACCAGAGGCCGCGGGCGATTTTATTCGGAGCTTGCCCATGGCGGTGATTTTCACCGTGCTGGCTTCTTTGTTTGTATCGTTGACCATCGTACCTTTTTTGGCAAGTCGTATTTTAAAAACCCACGCATCACCTGAAGGAAACATATTTCTGCGTGCGTTGAAAAAAGGAATTCATGCTTCGTACACCCGCATTTTGCATTGGTGCTTGCGCCATCCATGGGCAACGTTGGGCGGAACCGTGGTTTTGTTTGTGATGAGTTTGGGGTTATTCAAAGTAGTGGGCTTTAGCTTGTTCCCAAAATCAGAGAAGCCACAGTTCTTAATCAACATCGAAACGCCCAACAGTACCAATATTTTCGAGACGGATCGCGTGGCGCGATATGTAGAAGAAGAATTGAAAAAAGAAGAGGAGATTGTGTACTTCACCACCAATGTGGGTAAAGGCAATCCGCGTATTTACTATAATGTGGTGGGCCGCAGCGAGTCCAGCAACATTGCGCAGTTTTTTGTACAAACCAAAAACATCTCGCCTGAGAAGAAAACGAAACTCATCGATGCATTGCGCGAGAAGTTTATGTATTACCCCAATGCAAAAATTGAGGTGAAAGATTTTGAGCAAGGCCCACCGTTGGAAGCGCCTATTGCCATGCGGATTTTTGGCGAGAACCTGGATACGCTGCGCAATATTTCCATGCGCGTAGAGCAACTCATCAAAAACACCGAGGGAACCATTTATGTGAACAATCCACTCGCCAACCAGCAAACTGATTTGAAAATCAGAATCAACAAAGAGAAAGCGGGGTTGTTGGGCGTGTCCATTGCGGACATTGACCGAAGCATTCGCTTAGGAGTGGCGGGTTTGAATGTGGGTAAGTTTACACCGGGAGAAGGGCAAGACGACATCAATATTTCTGTTACGTTACCGAAAGGACAGTATGCAAACTATGATCTGTTTAACAAGTTGCAAATCAATTCCGTCATCGGGCAAGCCATCCCCCTCAAACAAGTGGCCACTGTGGAATTTGAAACATCACCTAATTTAATTCGCCACTACGACAAAGCCCGTTTTGCCACCGTGACGTCATTCGTGAAGAGTGGGTATCTGTACGAAAACGTGACCAATGAGGTGATTAAAAAATTGGACGATTTCCCTTTTCCGAAAGGGTATTATTATCAAGCAGCAGGCGAAGTGGAAAACAAACAAGAATCTTTTGGTGGGCTGAGTACTATTATTATGATAACCGTGTTTGGGTTTATAGCCGTGTTGGTATTGGAGTTCGGTAATTTTAAGAGCACGTTGATTGTATTGTCCGTTATTCCTTTGGGCGTGATTGGTGCCGTTACCATGTTGTTTTTGACGGGTAACCCATTGTCGTTTGTAGCCGTGGTGGGTTTAATTGCCTTGGCGGGAATTGAAGTGAAGAACTCGATTTTGTTGGTAGATTTTACACATCAATTGCGCGAGCGCGGAGTAGAACTGAATGAAGCGATTGAGAAAGCAGGCGAGATTCGTTTCGTGCCCATTGTGTTGACATCGTTGACTGCCATCGGTGGATTGATTCCATTGGCGATCGAAGGCAACCCGTTGTATTCGCCTTTGGCGCTGGTAATCATTGGTGGATTGATTTCATCTACTTTGTTATCGCGGTTGGTAACGCCCGTGATGTACAAACTACTACCCCCCAAGGTAGAGGTAGTGGGAGAAAAGCCAGGAGATATTCCGTTGGAATAAAAGATTATTAAATAGCAAATCAGTTCCGGCCTTCCATAATCCCAGCGACTAGGGAAATTCGCATACTGTTGCAAACAGTTGTACACCTTAACCAAAATCGCGTTTTTTGACTACTTTTGGCTCAATTTTTTGAGATGGCGGAAAACACCTACAAGTCTAATACGTTTAAAAAGCCTGAAAAAGAAAAAAAAGGGAAGCCGTCTAAGTCGAAATTCAGATTCAGCCTCTCCTTTTTTCAAGACCCACGATTTACCCTTGCCAGCGGGTTCTTTTTGATGATCGCGGCATTTTACTTGTTTA
The DNA here is from genome assembly GCA_046094265.1 of Cytophagales bacterium. Taxonomy (GTDB): domain Bacteria; phylum Bacteroidota; class Bacteroidia; order Cytophagales; family Cyclobacteriaceae; genus ELB16-189. Next base: position 787 of record JBJTHA010000343.1, on the reverse strand, counting down.
CCGCCTTCGTCTCATACTTGTTTACGGGCAAGGCCGACCAAAGCGTGGTGGAAAGTCTTTGGAGAACTGATCTGCTGGAATCCGGCCGCGAAGCTGAGAATTGGTTGGGTCTTTACGGTGCCGTCACCTCTCATTACCTCGTGTTCAAATGGCTAGGCATTTCCGCTTTTTTTGCTCCTCCACTGATGTTTCTCTTTGGGTTTAAATTTGTTTTCAAACGCGAACTGCTACCGATCTTCTCAGTTTTCATTTTTTCGGTTTTCGCGGGCTTGTGGCTATGCTTACTTCTAGGATATCTTACACACAGCCTAGCCGGGGTAAACGAAGTCAGTTTTCTAAGCGGTGGCCTTGGCTACGAGTTAGCTAAAATAACTGACAGCCTGTTGGGTTGGGGTACGTTTATGATTTTAGTACTTTCATTGTTTATCTTCATCATCTATTTTTTCAATGTCACGGCCATCAACGCTTTTCAGGTTAACAATCCCAAGCCCATTGGAAACGATGCGTTGCTTCCTGACGATGATGAAACCGAGCCGACTTATACAGACGATCGCGACAATTGGCCCAACCAAAATGAAGAGGATGAAACGGATACAATGGTATTGTTAAAAGCGGTGGCCGAGCCTGTTATAACTCCTGATATTCAGTTAGAAGTTGAGCCATACAAAACAGAAAAAAGTGAAAAAGATGAACCGTTGTTTACGATTGAGGAGCCAAGTTTCGAATCTGATGTGGTGGCCGAAAAGCTGGTAGACGAAAAAGGTCCATATGACCCTACACTTGATTT
>JBJTHA010000342.1:0-4266 GCA_046094265.1 Cytophagales bacterium | reverse complement strand
TTCGTAGAATCAATTGAAGAGCGACAGGGTTTGAAGATCGCTTGCCTGGAGGAAATCGCATATAGAAAGGGTTACATCAGTAAAGAGCAGTTGTTGAAGTTGGCCGAACCTCTGGCAAAGAATCAGTACGGCCAGTATTTGATTAAAGTAGCGAACGAAAAAGCCGTCAAATCTGTATGAAAATAGGCGAGACTGGTTTCGATGACTTGGTGATAATTGAACCAAAAGTGATTGGCGATGCGCGCGGTTACTTTATGGAATCCTATCGATACGATGAATTTCAGAAACATGGTATCGACATCCGCTTTGTTCAAGACAATCAATCGAAATCAAAAAAAGGGGTGCTGAGGGGGTTGCATTACCAAAATGCTCCATATCCTCAAACCAAATTGGTTCGGGTTCTTTCAGGTGTGATTTTGGACGTGGTAGTTGATTTGCGCAGGAACAAATCGACTTTCGGGAAGTCCTATTCCATTGAATTATCGAGTGATAACAAAAAACAATTATTGGCCCCCAAGGGCTTTGCGCACGGGTTCTTGGTCCTCAGCGAAGAAGCGGAAATACTTTATAAGTGTGATGAGTTTTATCATCCCGAGGTAGAAGGTGGCATCATGTACAACGATCCTTCATTGAAAATTGATTGGCAGATGAATGAGAATGAATTAGTACTTTCTCAGCGTGACCAAAACCATCCGAATCTCTCAAACGCAGTTTTTAACTTTTAGTACATGAAAAATTTATTGGTGACAGGCGGTGCCGGTTTTATTGGATCAAATTTCATTGTTCATTTTTTGCAGACGAATGGGGCGACTGGCGTGGTCAACCTGGATGCGCTCACTTACGCTGGTGATGTAGAGAACCTGCGCGAAGTGAGCAACCACCCAAATTACGTTTTCGAAAAAGGAGACATTTGCGACAGGGCATTTGTCCAGCAATTATTTGACAAATACCAATTCGGTGGTGTCATCCATTTTGCGGCAGAGTCTCATGTCGATAATTCAATTGAGGGCCCCGAGGCCTTCATCCGCACAAATGTTTTTGGCACGTTTACGCTGTTGGACATTGCAAGAAAAAATTGGATGAACGAACCCTTCAAAGTGAAGCCGGGGAAAGAAAATAACCGCTTCTTGCATGTTTCTACCGATGAGGTGTATGGTTCGCTGGGGCCAACGGGTCTTTTTTCTGAAAAAACGGCTTACGCGCCCAATAGTCCCTACTCGGCATCAAAGGCAAGCAGCGATTTTATGGTTCGCAGTTATTTCCACACATATGGATTGAATGTTGTAACCACTAACTGCTCAAATAACTATGGGCCGAAGCAGCACAAAGAGAAGTTGATACCTACCATTATTAGAAAAGCATTAAGCGAACAACCGATCCCGATTTATGGAGATGGAAAGAATGTGCGAGATTGGCTTTATGTATGGGATCACTGCAAAGGAATTGCGCTGGCTTTTGAAAAAGGAAAAACAGGAGAAACATACAATATTGGCGGGCGTAACGAACTCAACAACAACCAGATTGCAGATAAGATTTGCAGTCTGTTAGACGAGATGAAGCCTCGCAAAAATGGCAAATCGTACAAAGAATTAATTACCTTTGTCAAAGATAGAGCAGGCCATGATAAGAGGTATGCTATTGATGCAACTAAGATTGAAAATGAATTAGGCTGGCGAGCAAAAGAAATTTTTAACACTGGGATTCTCAAGACTGTTGATTGGTATCTGAATAATCAAAAATAACATCAAAGTGAAGAAAGCATTAATTACAGGTATTACCGGGCAAGATGGTGCCTATCTGGCAGAGCTACTGCTCTTAAAAGGTTACGAGGTACATGGTGTGAAAAGAAGAAGTTCACTGCTTAACACCGATCGAATTGATCATCTGTATCAAGATTTACACGAAGAAAATGTACACCTCCAACTTCACTACGGTGATTTAACTGACTCCGTAAATATGTTGCGTATTGTTCAGGAAGTGCAGCCTGACGAGATATACAACCTAGGTGCTATGTCTCATGTAAAAGTTAGTTTCGACATGCCGGAGTACACGGCTAATGCAGACGGTATTGGAGCGCTAAGGATTTTGGAAGCGATACGGATTTTGGGTCTACAGACCAAAACCAAATTTTATCAAGCTTCTACATCCGAACTCTACGGTTTAGTACAAACGGTTCCACAAAGTGAGACCACACCCTTTTACCCCCGCTCACCCTACGCAGTGGCGAAGCTATACAGCTATTGGATTACCGTTAACTACCGAGAGGCATATGGTATTTTTGCCAGCAACGGCATTCTGTTCAACCACGAATCACCCTTGCGTGGCGAAACATTTGTAACGCGCAAAGTAACTCGCGCTGCCTGCCGTATTTTTTTGGGTTTGCAGAAAACTATGTACATGGGCAACATAGATGCAAAACGAGATTGGGGTCATGCCAAAGACTATGTGAATGCCATGTGGTTGATGCTCCAGCACCACAAAGCGGATGACTTTGTCATTGCCACAGGAGTTACCACTACGGTTCGGGAATTCATTTTTAAGGTTTTCCAAAAATTAGGCATTGCTGTTGAGTTCAAAGGTACTGGCATTAACGAGCAGGGCATTGTAACTAAGGTGGTCAATACACAAGCAAAAGTGAAAGTAGGTGACGTGGTGATGAAAATTGATCCCAAATATTTTCGCCCGACTGAAGTGGAATTGCTAATTGGCGATCCGTCAAAAGCAAAAAAGGAACTGAAATGGGAGTTGAAGTATGATTTAGATAGTTTGATCGATGACATGGTGTCAAGTGATTTACAGTTGTTCCAGCGAGATGACTACTTGAAAGAAGGTGGTCATAAAATTTTTCAGTACCACGAGTGATGGAGAAAAACGCCAAGATATATGTAGCAGGCCATCGCGGCATGGTGGGATCTGCAATTGTAAGAAAGCTGCAAGCTGAAGGGTATCATAATTTGGTGCTTCGTACTTCTTCTGAGCTTGATTTGAGAAACCAAAGTCAGGTTGATATTTTTTTCGCTACTGAAAAACCTGAGTACGTATTTCTCGCTGCAGCCAAGGTGGGTGGCATTATGGCCAACAACATCTACCGCGCAGATTTTTTGTACGAGAATTTGATGATTGAGAGTAACATTATTCATCAGAGTTATGTACACAAAGTAAAAAAGCTATTATTTTTAGGTTCGTCTTGTATTTATCCAAAGCAGGCTCCCCAGCCGCTCAAAGAAGACTACCTTCTATCGGGCTATCTTGAAGAAACGAATGAGCCGTATGCAATTGCGAAAATTGCTGGAATAAAACTTTGCGAAAACTATCGGAGGCAGTATGGGTGTGATTTTATTAGTGCGATGCCTACCAATTTGTATGGGCCAAATGATAACTACGATCTGAGTAATTCGCATGTAATACCTGCACTTATTAGAAAATTTGTTGAAGCCGAGGCCAGACAATTTCCTGAAGTGGTAGTGTGGGGAACGGGTGAGCCGTTGAGGGAGTTTTTGCATGTGGATGACGTGGCGAGTGCCTGCATTTTTTTGATGAGCAAATACTCAGAAGTAGAATTTGTGAATGTTGGAAGCGGTGTGGAAATCTCCATCAAAGACTTGGCTTTTATGATTAAAGGCTTAACCAACTATGAAGGTGAAATCATCTTTGACTCCACAAAACCAAATGGCACACTAAAAAAGTTAATGGATGTATCTAAATTAAAGGCCTTGGGTTGGCAATACTCAATAGAATTGGAGACTGGGCTGCGCAATGTTATCTCAAATAAGCTACATGATATTGAAATTTGAGATATGGGTAAAAGCACTTGCGTCATAGGTGTGAGTGGGCAAGATGGAAGCTATCTAACCAAATTCTTGCTTGAGAAAGGGTATCAAGTTTCTGGCTCATCACGAATAAGAAGCAATTGCTCGTTCCTCATGGGTTTGCGGACGGATTTCTGGTTGTCAGCGAGGAGGCTGAGATTCTTTATAAATGCGATGAATTTTACCACCCGGAATGTGAAGGAGGGCTTCGTTACGATGAACCCGCGTTGAACATCAACTTGGGACCCGCTCATGACTTCATTCTTTCTCAAAGGATCGAAACCACTCTTCACTGCAAAACGCCAAACTTGAATTTTGATATGAGACAAATTTTAGTTAATAAAGCGCAGACTTCATAGGTCAAATTTTATCACCCATGTTTTGAACTCGTTTTCAGATATCAGAGTGGTTTAACCCAGATTTTGCAGTAGGATAAAATAGTGACAAGGTGTCTTAT
>JBJTHA010000341.1:0-3028 GCA_046094265.1 Cytophagales bacterium | reverse complement strand
AGCTTGGCAGCTTAAGAAAGTGATACCACCAATAATTGTCCATAACATCCATTTTTCAACGGCTTTTTGATCCATGCGATGGCCAGCCTCTACGGCCAACACCATCGTCACGCTACTCATGATCAAAATGAAAGTCATGATCCCCACAAACACAAGCGGCAATTCCATGCCGTGCAGGAAGGGCACCGCCTCAAAAACTTTTTCGGGCACTGGCCAATACTCTTTAGAGAAAGTAAAGGCATCGTGCAGCCCAGTATATGCTTTGTGCGAAGAGCGCACCAGCCCGTAAGTAATCAATAATCCAGAGAAAGTAAACGCGTCCGAGAGCAAGAAAAACCACATCATCAATTTGCCATAGCTGGCGTTCATGGGCGATACTCCCCCATTCCAAACATCTTGATCCGGTGCGGTAGTAGTGGTTGCGTGTGCCATTATTGAGTCAGTTCAGGTAAAGGTATTTTTAACGTAGCAATGTTAAGAAAACGAACAAATATAGCCAAAGAACCCCTAAAAAATGCCAATAAGTTGTACACATTTCTATCTGGTTCAGGTTAAATCGGTTGCGCAGGGCGTTGGCCAACACCACCAATAAGAAGACAATCGCGCTAATGATGTGGGCTGCATGCAACCCTGTGATGATATACAAAAACGACCCGGAAGGATTCCCCACCAAATGAATGCTAGATTCAATCAAACTGCCCCAGCCCATCCATTGCAAAGCCAGAAATATAATGCCCGCAACACTGGTTAACACAATCATGTTTTTTGCGTTCGCCAGCTGATTGCGTTTCACGGCAAAATAAGTCCATTGCATGGTCACACTGCTCAGCAAAATCACAATGGTGGAATAGGTAAACAAAGCGGGCAACTCAAAAATTTGCCAGTTGCCCTCTGCCCTGCGCACGATGTACGCAGAAGTAAACGCCATAAACAAAATGAAAACGCTTGCCATAAACAACCACAGCCCAAACTTCTTGGGGTGCATGGCCAGCGGCCTTTTTGGCTCTTCTACAATTTTAAAGTCGATTGATTGATTCATAAATCGTGAAAATTTAAATTTTGTAAGCCAGTCCCAGCAACAAACTTGCACTTATGTTTCGTGCGTTGGAACTCAAACCATAATAATTCTTTTCCGATAACATCGCGATATTTGTACCGGTTGCATAATACCCAAAGCTGTTATCGTTGAGTTTATCAATTTTAATCAAGCCGGCATTCAACTGGAAATCAAGACCAAGTGAAAGTCGGTCTTTAAAAGTAAAACGATAACCAAAGCCCCCCGACAACCCAAAATCCAAATCAGAAGTATGCATATTTTTGGTGTCCAAAACGTTGCTATAGTAACTGTCATAACCAAAATCACTGTTTTGACTGTACGAGGTTTGCACTTGCGATCGCAAAATCAAACCGAAATATGAGCCAGCTTGAATATAAAAACCAGTATTCCCTAAATATTTCCTTACCAAGACAGGCAAAACCAAATAATCATTATCGACCTTAATTTGATAAGAATAATTTGCTACGTACGGAGGCAGTTTTCGCGAAAATTGATCAGTCAAATTGAGCCCCTTGTTCTCATATGCCAAGAAAAAAAGCACTGATAAGTTTTCTCTAAAAAAGTATTCGTAGCCAGTTGCAATACTCACGCCAACTCTCATGTCCTTCACAATGCTTGTTGAATAGTCATATCCGCCAAAAAACCTTGTGCCCTGCACGTAAGGAGCCTTGCTATCCAATAAATTGGAAAAGGTAGATCCAACTGAAAAATGTACTAATCCCACTCGCTTTCTAACCTCTTGCGAATAAACGCAGTTGGAAACCATTAGAGACATCAACAAAAATAACAACCCTTTCAATTTTTGAAGCATTAAACCTTATCCAACAAATACGCAATCTGCACGATGGGCAAATACAAAAAAGAGCCAAACATAATGCGCTTGGCGGATTGGGTACTGCCCGTTTTCATCAATGAAAAAGTCTGCGCGAAAAAAGCTGCTCCGCATACCGTGGCCACAATGCCAGAGTCAAGCCCGGTAATCCCAAACTTAGTGGGCAGTAACCCTAACGGAATAAGGAATAGCGTATACACCATGATTTGAATAGCGGTATTCAAATCTTTGCCGCCACCTGAAGGCAATAACTTAAAGCCGGCTTTCTTGTAGTCATCATCCGCTACCCAGGCAATGGCCCAAAAGTGTGGAAATTGCCAAATAAACTGAATGCCGAAAATGATCATCGCCTCATGCGTGATTGATCCGGTAGCTGCCACCCAACCCAGCAACGGGGGCAATGCACCCGGTATAGCTCCCACAAACACCGCCACGGGCCCTACCCTTTCAGGGGTGTGTACAAGAAGCTGTAAAGCAACATTGAAATAATCGACAAGATTACGGTTAAAGGGTTAGTGTACATCCACAAAATAAACACGCTCAGCGCGGTGCAAACCAGCGCAAACCACGTGGCCTCTTGCACCGATACGCGCCCGGTTGGCAAAGGCCGGTTCATGGTACGTGTCATAATGCCATCTAAGTCTTTTTCAATAATTTGGTTGATACAAACCGATGCCCCCGATAACAAAAAACCACCCAGTGTAAGCATGGCAATCGTCAGCAATTCGATGCTGCCTTTAGTAGCCAGTGCATAGCCGAATGCGCAGGAGAAGGCTACCAAAAATGACAGCCTCGGCTTAAGCAACTGATAAAAGGCTCTGGTTACAGAAAAATCAAAGAAATTTGTCGAACCGAATACCATCTAAGACTTATCTAAATATGAACAACACACCTGTAAAAATTTTGTTTCTTTTCATTTGTTCTTTTTCTCAAATCCAACCGCAATCGAAAGCCTAAAGCCAGACCAGTTAGCTGTCGCTCGACCTCCGGCAGGTTTGTTTAACGATATATCTGAGTTCGTTGAAAGTTTCAAGCTTCCTGGAATATCAAACAAAAACCTTAGTTCAGGTTGAATCGTAAAGTTTCTAATTTTTTTTCTAAAACCAAACCCTGGCATCATAATGAAATTAGTGGCATTA
>JBJTHA010000340.1:0-5349 GCA_046094265.1 Cytophagales bacterium | reverse complement strand
TACTTAAAAAATTGTCACTCCGTTTTTGGCTCACCGACATCTTTTTGCCATTGATTCAAAACACAGCATGCGAACCGCCAGTATCCAAAACCACTCACTTCGAAACACTCCATCAACTCATCTTAAGTTAACGACTATGGTTGGATGACCAACCGGAATGAGCGGAAAGGGTTTTTCGTTTGCGGTGTATCAAAGAATTCTTGATAAGAAGTTCAAGAGCACTTCGAGGAGTATTTATTGAAACTTGAGTATAATGTGACACCCGATTAACTCACTGGTGGCGTTGCCGAAGTACCTTTGTTACGTCTTGTAAAGTATGCCCTTTGATAGCGAGTAGCACCAGATAGTGGTACATTAAATCTGCCGCCTCAGCTAAAAATAACTCCTTGTTGTTGTCTTTTGCTTCAATCACCAATTCTACTGCTTCTTCGCCTACTTTTTGCGCTACTTTGTTAATGCCAGCACTTAACAGTTTGTTGGTATAAGAGCCCTCTTTGGGTTTCTGTTTCCTGTTTTGAATAATTGTCTCCAGAAAATCCAACCCTTTAGCTTCATTTTTTTCATGGAAACACGTATCGGCACCAGTGTGGCAGGCGGGCCCATTGGGCGATACTTTTGCTAACAAAGTGTCTTTGTCGCAGTCGTGTTTAATTTCGACAACAATGAGGTGATTTCCAGAGGTTTCGCCTTTTGTCCAAAGCCGCTTTTTAGATCGACTATAGAAAGTGAGACGCTTATCTACCAAGGTTTTCTCCAGTGCTTCACGGTTCATATACCCCAACATCAATACGCGCAGCGTGGTATTATCTTGGGCAATGCATGGAATCAAGCCGTTGCCTTTTTCAAAATCTAGGGTTTGAAAGTTTATCATGAGTTAAAGCGAATGGGTAGTTTTTGCGAAAGGAGATACTTTTTGAGGTCGGGAATTTTGATTTCGCCAAAATGAAACAACGTGGCGGCTAATGCAGCATCGGCCTTTCCCAAAACAAAAGCCTCTAAAAAATCATCCATTTTGCCGGCTCCGCCAGAGGCAATTACGGGGATTTTAAGTAGTTGATTAAGTTTGATTAACGGTTCATTGGCATACCCCCGCTTGGTACCATCGTGATCCATACTGGTGAATAAAATTTCGCCAGCCCCACGCTCTTGCACTTCTTTGGCCCACGAAAACAACTTTTTGACCGTTGGTTGTCTGCCGCCATGCGTATGCACCAACCAATGATTGTCAACTTTCCGAGCGTCAATCGCCAGCACAACAAATTGTGAGCCGAATGCTTTTGCCAGTTCATCAATCAGTTCGGGTCGCTTAACGGCAGCGGAATTGATGCTGACTTTGTCGGCTCCTGCATCTAACAATGGTGCAACATCGGAAACTGAACTAATGCCACCGCCAACGGTAAATGGAATGTTGACGTGCAGTGCGATATTTTTTACCAACTGCGCAAAAGTTTTTCGGTTTTCGTTTGTAGCAGAGATGTCCAGAAAAACAAGTTCATCGGCTCCCTGTTGTGCGTACGCGGCTGCCAACTCAACAGGGTTGCCCGCATCACGCAGGTTAACAAAGTTGATGCCTTTAACAGTTCGTCCTTCTTTAATATCAAGGCAAGGTATGATTCGTTTAGTCAACAAAGCGGTGAACAATTTCCTTTTAATGTTATTTGCCAAAAACGGACAAATCCTCCAATTTTATTTTTCCCTCGTAAATGGCCTTTCCAACAATAGCACCAAAAACTTTGATATGCTGTAATTCAATTAAATCTTGTAATGAGGCTATTCCTCCACTGGCGATAATTTTTAGGTTGGGAAACCTTTTTTTTAATTTTTTATACAATCCAAAATTTGGTCCTTTTAACGTGCCGTCTGATCCGATGTCAGTACAGGCCAGAAACTCCAGTCCGTGCGTTTCAAACTGCCCTACTAAATCTAACAGCCGGAAATTCGTTTCTTCTAACCAGCCATTGATCGCCACATTCTCGCCCTTCACATCTGCGCTCAGAATAAAATTTTCAGCCCCGAATTTATCCAACCATTGAATAAACTTCTCAGGCTCCTTCACTGCCAAACTACCTATATTGATTTGGCTTATCCCAAGTTCCAACAGCTCTTCCACTTCTTTGTCGGTTTTTACTCCTCCTCCAAAATCCACATTAAGGGCTGTTTTTTCTTGTATACCGTTCACCACGTTCCAATTAACTACTTTTCCTTGTTTGGCACCATCGAGGTCAACTAAGTGCAAGTATTCTAGGTTGGCGTCTTCAAATTGTTTGGCCATATCCACCGGATCATCGTTATACACTTTTATTTGTGCATAGTCTCCTTTGGTAAGGCGTACACATTTTCCATCGATGATATCAATTGCTGGAATGATTCTCATAAGCGCTTATCGTGACTTTTCAAAAAAGCTTTTCAATACTAATTCTCCCGCATTGGATGATTTCTCGGGGTGAAATTGCACCGCGTAAAAATTTCCCTTTTGCAATGCACTGCTAAAAGGTAGAATATATTCAGTAGTTGCCACTGTTTGTTTGCTAGTTGGTACGAAATAACTGTGTACAAAGTAAACAAATTCGCCTTCCAAATCTTGATCGAGCCATCCCTTTGATAAGTTCAGCGAATTCCACCCCATGTGTGGCACCTTTTGCTGATGAGTGGGTTTAAAAAATTGCACCGTTTCATCGAAAATGCCCAAACATGGTGTATTGTTTTCTTCGGAATGTGCGCACATCAATTGCATGCCCAGGCAAATACCCAATACTGGCTGTTTGAGATTTTTGATGACAGTATCTAGTTTTCTTTCAGTCAAGTATTGCATTGTAGTACTGGCTTCACCTACTCCGGGAAAAATCACTTTATCTGCTGATCTGATTTCCTCAGGATCATCGGTGATGGTAAACGTTACGCCCAGTCTTTCCAAAGCAAAATCGACCGATCGAATGTTACCCGCGTTGTATTTGATTACAGCCACCTTCATATCAAAGCGTTCCTTTGGTGGTCGGTAATTGATTGCTGAACGGATCTTTACGAACAGCCATTTTGATCGCCTTTGCGAAGGCTTTAAAGATTGCTTCTATCTTGTGATGTTCGTTCTCACCTTCAGCTTTAATATTAAGGTTGCATCTTGCCGTGTCAGAAAACGACTTAAAAAAATGCAAGAACATTTCGGTTGGCATCTCACCAATTTTTTCCCGCTTAAATTCTGCTTCCCACACTAGCCACGGACGTCCGCCAAAATCAATGGCCACTTGCGCTAGACAATCGTCCATTGGCAATGTAAAGCCGTAACGCTCAATACCGCGCTTCTCACCCAGTGCTTGTAATACTGCTTTACCCAACGCTAAAGCGGTATCTTCTATGGTATGGTGTTCATCTATTTGCAAATCGCCTTTTACGTAGATATCTAAATCAATCCATCCATGACGCGAGAGTTGCTCCAACATGTGATCAAAAAATCCCAAGCCGGTATGAATCTTCGAACTACCCGTACCATCTAAGTTTATCTCAACTTGTATGTTGGTTTCATTTGTTTTTCGTTGAACAAATGCAGCACGCTTTGGTTTTACCAGTTCAAAAATCTCTCGCCACGAGTTAACGGTGCCAATACAAGAAAAGGCGTAGGATTGATTTTGTAGTTTTGCCTTAAGGCTGCCATCATTCAGTAATATTCCTTGGGCGCCCAGGTTGTGGGCTAACTCAATATCAGTTAGGCGGTCACCAATGACAAACGAACGCGACAAATCGTATTGTGTTTGATCAAAGAAATCGGTGAGCATGGCGGTACCCGGTTTACGGGTTGGTTTGTTTTCTGCCGGCATAGACCGATCTATGTGCACGGACCGAAATTCAATCCCTTCACCTTGCAGTGTTTTCATGACTAAGTTTTGAACGGGCCAGAAGGTATCTTCAGGAAAGTTGGAGGTTCCCAAACCGTCTTGGTTAGTGACCATTACCAGTTCAAAGTCTAGTTCGCGAGCCATGCGTCCGAGCCACGTAAACACACCGGGAATAAACGCAAGCTTTTCCAAGCTGTCGATTTGAGGATCGCTGGGTGATTCATAGATCAGTGTCCCGTCTCGATCGATGAATAATACTCGCTTGGGTAAATGTTGTTTCATAAGCCATTAATAGCATTAAGCGCGCTCAAGAGTTTTTGGTTCTCTTCAGGCGTTCCGATAGTGATGCGCAAGCAATCATCGCATAAAATTACTGATGAACGGTCGCGTACGACAATACCTTTGTGGATTAATTTTTGATAAATCTCTTTTGCATTCTTGACTTTAACCAACAAAAAATTTGCATTTGATGGAAAAACATGGAGCACTACCGGCAGGGCAGCTAACGCGGCTGATAGTTGGTTTCTTTCGCGAACAATTTCTGTCACCCATTGATTTTTCCTTGGTTCATGGTCAAGTTGAGCCAGCGCCACTTGCTGTGTAAGGATGCTGATATTATACGGTGGTTTGATTTTGTTCAAAATGTCGGTTACGCCTTCGTGTGCAAAGCACATTCCTAAGCGAATTGCAGCCAAGCCCCACGCTTTGGATAATGTTTGAAGCACCACCAAATTCTGGTATTCCTGCAACATGGTAGTGTAACTCTCCGTCCCCGCAAAGTCAATATACGCTTCGTCTAAGATCACCAGTCCTGAAAATACTTTCAGTAAATCAACGACTTTTTGGCGACTCAAAAGGTTGCCTGATGGGTTGTTGGGGCTACAGAGGAAAAGTAATTTGGAATTGCTGTCGATCGTAGTTCGAATAGCGTTTACGTCTAGATCGAAATCTTCCGTAAGGAGACTGGATTTGATCTTGACATTGTTAATGTTCGCACTTACTGCGTACATGCCGTAGGTGGGTTGTGGTATCACTACGTTGTCAATGCCTGGTTCGCAGAAAGCACGAAACAAGAGATCAATCGGCTCATCGCTTCCGTTTCCTAAGAAAATGTTTTTTGGGTCAACTCCTTTTATCAGGCCGATACGTTTTTTCAATTCACGTTGTAACGGATCGGGGTATCGATGATAGGCCGAAGGGTAAGGGTTTTCGTTTGCATCCAAGTACACTTGAGCCACACCTTGAAAATCATCTCGTGCGGATGAGTAAGGTTTTAAATCGCGAACGTTTTGCCTAACCAATGTGTCTAAATTCATGTTTTGCATTTGGAATTATAATCTCACTTTCACTGCATTCGCGTGACCCTGCAACTGTTCCGCTTCGGCCATGGCAATTACCGTGTTGGCAATATTCGCCAATCCGGTTGGTGATAGTTTTTGAATGGTAATATACTTTGTAAAACTTTCTAGCGATACACCACCGTAGGCCTTGGCATAGCCGGCTGTGGGCAGCGTATGGT
>JBJTHA010000339.1:0-4314 GCA_046094265.1 Cytophagales bacterium | reverse complement strand
CTACTGAACAGTTAAGGCAATTTCTTTTCTGGCACATGTTATTGTATTGCTCGATCATCGCCTGCGAATCAAAAGAGCTCTTCACATGAACATCCAACTCTGCCCATATTCGCGTTATTTTATTTTTTTCTCCGGGAAGTTGTTCCAGCCACCGCATTGCCTTTTCCATCAACATTTGCTCATCTCTCGCAATAGAATAGGCAGCCAACATAGGTACCACGGTATTGATAATGATATTGTCGATACTCGTATCTCCGATGGCTACTATTTCCTTGCTTGATTTCTTACCAAACCGATAATGTGAATGCCAGTAGTCAGAGAGTGGTGCTTTGAAGATTGCCCGCAAATCAACAACATTGTTCAATTCCAGTATTCTAGAAAAAACATTTTGCTGGCGGAACAGCATGGCAGATAATTGCGCTATGCGCAACGTTGGAAAATTGGCGGGACGAAGACGCAAGAACTTCCACCGCGAGTAGTGGATCTGGGTTTCTGCCAGCGAGTACTTTTTTTGCAGCAGCTGAAACTCACGAAATAAAACAGCTACGTATTCATCTTTTGACGTTGCCTCCAGCATACCCGCACCCCCAAACAACAAAGCTTCCATCTGCAAACAACTGTTTCCATGCTTCTGTAATAATCGATAAGGAATAACTTTAGAGAGTTGAAAAAAAGCATCAGCATTTACCTTAAATCCAAAATTTTTACACAAAACTTGATAAAACGTCTCCTCCCAATCCCCGGTGTTATCATGCAGCATATCCAAAATCAAACTCGACTTGGATTTCAGGCGTTGTGTAGCCGCCTTTTCAAACATTGACACTTTTATAATATCCTCTACTGTTGAAAATGATGCAGAGCAGGGAATCGACAAGCTGCTATTAACAAGTTTATGATATGATTTTGAAAGAGCGGGGTCAATCCGATTAAAGAGTTCGAGTGTTGGTATGACTGAGCCATCCGCGCGCGTGATTTCAATATCATTTTTCCACACTACATGAAGCACCACGTTGTTATAAGCAACATCGTTGGTGTGCGCATGCTGGTACCAATCGGAAGATTTAATGTGCACCTCCACGTTCCCTGCCCACTCAATATCCCCAACCCTGATCTTTGCGTTGCTAAAGTCGGGGCCTTGATCTGTGTTGTAGTTACCAGGCCTGAGTACCATCATAGGCTCGCCTGTGACAACAGACAGTGCTGTTCTGTCAAAGTATTGAAACTGCCAGACATAGTGTAGAAATGCCTCATTCATAGTCAATACGCAAACGAGTGCAGATAGCGTTCCATCTCTTGTTGAATGTTGGACGCTTCCTTGCGGGCTGCCTCGGCAAAATCAGCAGTATCTGACGCGTAAATGATTGCACGAGAAGAATTCACCAGTAACCCACATTGGCTGTTTAATCCCGCCTTAGATACAGCCCCCAAATCACCACCTTGGGTGCCTACTCCGGGCACTAAAAAGAAATGTTCGGGAGCCAATGCTCGTATCGCACCAATCTTTTCTGCATGGGTAGCACCTACCACATACATCATCTGATCGGGTGTGGCCCACTGCTGAGATGCAAATATTACGTGTTGAAAAACATAGTGCCCATTGTGGGTCTCAAGTAATTGGAAATCTCGACTGCCGGGGTTTGAAGTATGTATCAACAAAATCACCCACTTGCCGCTAAAATCCAAAAATGGCTTTACTGAATCCTCGCCCATGTAGGGTGCTACTGTAATCGAATCAAAATTCATTTTTTGGAAAAACGCCCTGGCATACAATGCAGATGTGCTACCGATGTCACCTCGCTTGGCATCTGCAATGGTAAAGCATTCAGGGGGAATATAATTCAATGTTTTTCTTAAACTCTCCCACCCGCTTGCGCCAAGCGCTTCATAAAAAGCAACATTGGGTTTATAAGCAACAGCAAACTGGTGTGTGGCATCAATAATTTGCTTGTTAAATTCGAAAATCGGGTCTTCTGATTTGAGCAGATGCTTGGGTATCTTTTCTAAATCGGCATCCAGCCCAACACATAAATAAGATTTTTTATTTTTTATTTGCTCAAAGAGTTGTTCACGATTCATAGCTTAAAGTTAGCAGAAAAGTTAAGAACCAACCGTCAACAAAAAAGCCCCGCGTTGGCAAGGCTTTTTTTGAAGTTCAAATCATTTTCAGCGTAAATCATTTACTTCTACGCCCGGGTATTTTTTTGCATCAAAGGTAAAAAATGCGTCATCTACTTTTACATTGGGAATAAACTTAGTAATCGTGTAGCGATAGCGATTTCCAGAACGGTCGAACATCGTCCAACTGTTGATGCTCTTATCCTTTTTTGATATCATCATCTTGATCTTAAAGTATTGTGCGTTTTTTTTCTCCGGCACCAAGTCTACTTCATCTACCGCCACACCGGTTTCGGTCTTCTCGCCCAAATGCACGTATTTAAAACCTTTTTTGTATATCTCAAAAATCTTAACGGGGTTAATGTCATCAGAATTTGGATCGAAATTGTCGATACTCACCTCTTTGGCCGAGGGTAGGTACGTCCAAACTGTTGCTCCATTGTTGATGATCTCCTGATCCTCTAAAATCAATTTGAATTTCTCTCCCCTAACAGTGATTTTGCCCTTAAATTCTTCTTTAATACCGTCCGTTTCGTTGGTCATGTTAGAAGTAATGTTGGCTTCAAACGTGTGAAACGATTTATATTTTTTTGCCATGGCTTCCAAAATTTCCAGGGCTTTAGGGTCATATTGGGCAATTGCCAACTTTGTTACAAATGTAACAACTGCCACCAAAAAAAATTTTTTCATTTTAAATAGTTCGATATTAGTTTTTGCTATGCTTTTCCTTCAAATCAGTCAATAATTGTTCCAAACTTGCTTCATCCTTGATTAAAACTTCGCGCGCTTTCGACCCTTCAAAAGGGCCCACAATTTTTGCCGCCTCCAGTTGATCAATTAATCGCCCCGCTCGATTATAGCCAAGCTTCAACTTACGCTGGATGAGTGAGGTGCTCCCTTGCTGATGCATAACAATCAACTTGGCGGCTTCTTCAAACAAGGCGTCACGCTCCGATAAATCAACAGAATCCGCTCCACCTTCATCTTCACCTTCAAATTCCGGCAAGAGGTATGCAGAGTCGTAGCCACGCTGTAAACCGATGTAATCGCAAACTTTCTCAATTTCGGGGGTATCTACAAATGGGCTTTGTAACCGGATTACATCTGAACCCAACGACAGAAGCATATCGCCCATGCCCACCAACTGATCGGCACCGCCCGCGTCTAAAATAGTACGTGAGTCAACTTTTGATGTAACCCTGAATGAAAGCCTGGCCGGAAAATTAGCTTTAATTACACCCGTGATTACGTTCACCGAAGGCCGTTGAGTCGCCACAACCAAATGGATGCCAATGGCGCGCGCCAATTGCGCCAATCGGGCAATGGGTGTCTCCACTTCTTTGCCTGCCGTCATCATTAAATCTGCTAATTCATCAATCACCAATACAATGTATGGCAAAAAACGATGACCTTCTTTGGGATTCAACTTCCGCCCAACAAACTTTGCATTGTACTCTTTCAAATTCCGCGCACCTGCATCTTTCAAAATCTCGTAGCGGTTCTCCATTTCGATGCAGAGCGAGTTGAGTGTGTAAACCACTTTTTTTGTATCGGTGATGATGGCTTCTTCGCTGTTAGGCAATTTTGCCAAATAGTGGCGCTCAATTTTACTAAACAGCGACATCTCTACCTTCTTTGGGTCGACCAGCACCAGTTTTAACTGGCTAGGGTGCAACTTATAAAGCAACGAAGTGAGTATCACATTTAACCCTACCGACTTACCTTGCCCGGTGGCACCTGCCACCAACAGGTGAGGCATCTTTGCTAGGTCGATTACCATCAACTCGTTGGAGATGGTTTTTCCAATGGCAATAGGCAAATCTTTGTCTGATTTTTGAAAACGTTCGGTACTTAAAACCGAACGAATGCTCACCATTTCTCTATTTTTGTTAGGCACCTCAATACCAATGGTACCTTTGCCTGGAATAGGTGCAATAATGCGAATGCCCAAAGCCGCCAAACTCAAAGCGATGTCATCTTCCAAGTTCTTAATGCGCGATATCTTAATACCTGCATCAGGAACAATCTCATAAAGGGTAACTGTGGGTCCGATAGTCGCTTTGATGCTTTGAATACCAATTTTGAAGTTGGTAAGTGTAGCTACAATTTTATCTTTATTTTGATTGAGTTCATCTTGCGTTACTTGTATTTTATTCGCTTCATATTCATTCAATAATTCTAGCGGGGGAAATTTATAAC
>JBJTHA010000338.1:0-2602 GCA_046094265.1 Cytophagales bacterium | reverse complement strand
CGCCACACCGCATTTCAAAGATGGTAAGGTTTTCGCCAGTCATCTGGCAGACCTAATGCAAGGAAAGAGTTTAAACCCCGATGCATTTTCTTCATTTGCTCAGTCAAGATCTACACCGGAAAAAGTTGTTTTGGGGCAGATATTGTTTAGCGACCAAGCGTTGTCAAAAAGTGGCGTAATGAGTTGCGCATCGTGCCATCAAGCTGAAAAGGCTTTTACTGATGGAAGGAAAGTTTCGAGCGCGAATATTCATAGCACAGGTATCAAGCGAAACTCGCCCACATTGTTATACTCATCTTTTCAAAAAGCTTTCTTCTACGACTTGCGAGCACAAGACTTAGAGAATCAAATAGAGTCTGTTATGAGAAACCCCGATGAGTTTGATCTTTCACCCGAGGAAAGTAGAAAACGCATAATGAAACGGGAACAGCTTGTCCGCTTATTTGAAAAAGCTTATCCAAACAAGAAGGAATTTACAGCATATGAAGTCAGGAATGCCATAGCAGCGTACGTCCGAAGCCTCATGCCGTTTGAGTCGAAGATTGACAACTTTTTTAATGGCACTGCGGCTCTTACCGAAAGCGAAGTGAACGGATTTAATCTTTTTGCAGGGAAAGCTAAATGCGCAACCTGCCACTTTATACCATTGTACAACGGTACCATTCCTCCCTGGTATAACAACACAGAGTCTGAAGTGATTGGCGTCCCTCAGAAGATTGAGTGGGAAAATGCCGTGGTGGACCCAGATATGGGAAGGTATTTGATTAATGAGATAGAAGAGCTGAGATTCTCGTTTAAAACACCGACCGTGAGAAACATTGAGTTGACCGCACCCTACATGCACAATGGAGTGTATAACACATTGGAGGAAGTGGTGAAATTTTATGATTTAGGTGGCGGAAACGGGATAGGCATGAATACCGCACATCAAACTTTGCCATTCGATAAACTAGATTTGTCACCGCAGGAAAAGAACGACATTGTTGACTTTTTAAAAACCCTTACCGATGTTAAGAAAAAGTAGGGTAGGTCTGTATTTTCTTTGGGCATTATTTCTTTTCTCCTGCAATAGAAACGAGCCCGTTTGCCCACCTTCAGAAGAATTCACGGCTATCACTGCGCCCTCTCATCCCTGCTTACCGACTGGTGAGGTGGAAGTAAATGTGGATGGCAGAAGCGGGTTTCGTTTCAAGTTAAACAAAGGTGCGTTTCAAACAAGCGCGGTTTTTGAGAATGTTCCTGTCGGCAAACATCAGATTGCAATTGTCAATGGCGTTGGTTGCGAATTCTCAAAGCCAATTACGGTGGATACCATTGCGAGTGGGGTCAAGTTCAAGGCTGCCGCAAGTATTTTGAGGAAAAATTGTTCACAGTGTCATTCAGGTGTAAATCCCCAAGCCGGCTTAGATTTCACTAGCGCGTGTGACATATTGAACCATTGGCCGAGAATTGAGGCTCGCGCTATCGTTGGCAACCCATCACCGATGCCCCCCGGTGGGTTGATTTCTCTGATGGAGAGAAACAAGATTTTAGATTGGCTAAACGCTGGGCACGGTTATGAGAATTGAACTAGGGTCAGTAAACCACCCATTAAACTGGGGTAACAACTTTACGGTCAGAAAATAATTGTATATCAAGCACTTACGACCAAATAAATATGTGAACATGCCTACGTTGAACGAGAAGTTGCCGGTGAAGAAGTAGTGATGTGAAAACCTATAAGTTATTGAGTTGGTTGTTGTGAGTAAAAGTTAGCGTGTTTGTTGTGGGGTGTGCTTTGTTACTCACGATCAAAGGCTAGTTGTTTGCATTTAAAGTTGTCCACCTACCCTTTAAACTTCTCTACAAACGAAATTAACTTTTGAAATATACTCTGTTTTTTGGTCAAATACTGAGGGTTTAATGGACTCATTTTAGGCAAAAGGGCGTTAAGTTCTGTCCCGTTTTCACTGGCATATTCTCGTTTTAAAGAAGCTGTGATATGTAATATAACGATTTCGTCAGGGTTTGGGAATTTTTCATTTAATTCCTTTACAACCTCAACATAACCTCTACGTGCTTCACCTGTAACAATGTCTGTAAAGCCTTCTAAATATTCTTTGTAGCTCTTTTCAAGAACCACATTTTTGGTATTGCTGTCTCCGAAGAGTGTAATTGCGTCAATGGTTGCCTTTTCTAAATCACGGAACGTTACAATATTGCCAAAGGTCTTTGTGGCATCATAAATTCTGTTTGTTCTTGAAAAGGCTTGTATTAAACCGTGATAACGCAAATTCTTGTCAACAAAAAGTGTATTGAGTGTTGGAGCATTCTTTATTCGCCACGTGCGCGATTGGGAAGCAGTCGCCCATGCACACGGAACGCGTTTCAAAGACATTCAACCTGCCAACACCATGGTACGAGCCGATTTAATTGGCGATGAGTATTTGGTGGAGATAGAAGCAGAGGCGGAGATGTGAGTGAATCGGTTTAAATACTTTCATAAATCTTCACTTACTTGCTGTCAAGTATCGTCTCCCGTCTCGGGGACGATACGACTTTGTGTAATTGTGTCCTTGTAATGAGTTATGGTTATGCTTGGATGCTGTACATTTAGTTCATA
>JBJTHA010000337.1:0-6131 GCA_046094265.1 Cytophagales bacterium | reverse complement strand
GAGGCTCATCTTAGCGGTGCGCTCTTTTATCATGGTCATGATGTCTTCAGGATATTCAGGTGCGGCCGCCAGACCGGTATGTTCAAAGTTATCAGCACCCGCTTTCATGCCCCTGCGTATTTCATCGGGGCGGTGCGAGTGTGCCACTACTTTCAATTTGTTTTTGTGCGCTTCGTCTACCACAGCCATGTATTCGGCTTCCGTCATTTCATCTTGGTCGATGAGTTTAATGCAATTCACTCCCGCCTTTGCCAGTTGTTTCACTTTTGCACGTGCATCTTCCGGACCTTTCACACCCCAGCGAAATTCTTGTGTGCCGGGATACGGCTCGTGCTGAATAAACGGCCCGCTCATGTACATGGTGGGGCCGGGTATCTCGCCTTTGTTGATGCGGTCGCGCACAGAGAGGCTCGCCTCCAGCGGCCCGCCCAAATCGCGCGCGCTGGTGACGCCCGCCATCAGCAACTGATGTGCGCTTGAGGGCATGATGACGTCCTTCTGAATTTTCATATACTTCGTGTCCCAATGTGCGTAGTCGCTGTGGCCGTTAATCATCAGGTGCACGTGCATGTCCCACAAGCCGGGCATCACGCTCATGCCTTCAGTGGAAATGATCTCTGCGCCTTTGGGTACCTCAATGTTGCCCACCGTGCCAATGGCTTTGATGCGCTCGCCTTCGATGATGATGACCGAGTTCGCCAGCGGTTTGCCTCCGTAGCCATCGATGAGCGTGCCGCCCACCAGGGCTTTGGTTTGGGCGTGTAAAATAAACGGCAATGCGGACAAGAGGAGCAGCAACTTTCTCATAACGGTAGTTTAGGATGAGAGAAAGGTAGCGAAAAAACTCTGTGCGTGCGAGGGGATTATGTGAGCGGAAGCACTTGCTTTTTTTCGCAATCTTCGTGAAAAAATCGATACGAAACCCACCAACCCCAAAGTCGATTGGTTTTTTATCAAGGCCACCACATGGCAAGAGGAATACAAAGCACTGCGTACGCTTGTGCTCAATTGCGGGCTGGTGGAAGAATTGAAATGGGGCTGCCCATGCTACACGCATGAAGGCAACAACGTGGTGTTGATTAATGGCTTCAAAGAGTATTGTGCGTTGCTCTTTCACAAAGGCGCGTTGCTGAAGAACCCCAAGAAGATACTCATCCAACAAACTAAAAATGTACAGTCCGCGCGGCAGATTCGTTTTACCCACCTCGATGAAATCACCGATAAGGAAACAGTATTAAAGGCTTACATCAAAGAGGCAATTAAGGTAGAGGCTGCCGGCAAAAAAGTCGAATTCAAAAAAGTTTCAGAGTTTAAAATCCCAATCGAGTTCAAGCGAGCATTAGAAGCAACGCCTTCGTTGAAAAAAGCATTTGAATCACTCACGCCCGGGCGGCAGCGGGGCTACCTGCTTTATTTCTCATCTGCTAAGCAAGCAAAAACCCGCGAGGCAAGGATTGAAAAATACCTGTAATGCCTCTTTTGGCCTTCCTTTCGATCTTGGGCTGCATCATATAAAACAAGACCTACGCTCACCAAAGTAAAAATAGCGCCTACTGTTGCACGGCTTCGCTCCTTTCTTTGAAAAAGGTCGTGCACCTGGGCATTACTTTTGGCGAACCGCTTTTTCCTTAATCGAATAACTGCTGTGGTGCTGTCTACATCATTAAATTGGCGAAGTGGGAAACGGGTAGCACTGAAATAGTAAGAGATTTGCTCTGGCGCAAGCGGTACAGCATACGAATTGTGATTGGTAATCTCCAAATCAAATACCAAATGCTGGTATTGATTGTCCATGTGCTGTAAGTGCATGGTTGCTTCCGTGGCCGCGATTTTTGCAGTGGCTGATGAGCCCTGGCCATGGTACGATAGCGGAACAAACGAAGTGCAGCGGGTAACCAAACTCACCGTCACTAAAAGTTGAATTGCTTTTTTTCGTGATAACATAGGCGTAAAAGAAACAAATCTTTTGCCAGAATGCCGGTGGCCATCTATTATTTTTACGTTACTTTCTCCCCATGGCACTTTTCACCGCATCACTCAACTCAGGCAGCAATGGCAACTGCTACTATGTGGCCAGCAATGATGCGGCAGTACTCATCGATGCGGGCCTTTCGTGCAAGGAAACCGAAAAGCGCATGAAGCGGCTGGGGCTTTCGATGGGAAAAGTAAAAGCCATATTTATTACTCACGAACACACCGATCATATTTTTGGCGTGGAGCGGCTCTCGAAAAAATACCAATTGCCCGTGTACATTACCCCCGCCACCCTGTTGCACAGCAAATTGAATATACAAGAACAGCTCACGCGATCGTTTGACGTGCAGACGCCTATACAGATTGATGACCTGACTATTATTCCGTTTAAGAAAATTCATGATGCGATAGACGCACACAGCTTTGTGGTGGCACATGGTGACGTGCGCGTAGGTATATTCACCGACATCGGTTTGCCAGACGAACACTTCATCAACCATTTTGCGCAGTGCCACGCTGTGTTTCTGGAAAGCAATTACGATGAATACATGCTGGAAAATGGTACGTACCCTTGGCCGTTAAAAAATCGCATACGTGGTGGACAGGGGCATCTTTCTAACAAACAGGCGCTGCAGATTTTTTTGAATCACCGTGCACCCTACCTCAGCCATTTGTTCTTGTCGCATTTATCACGTCAAAACAATCACCCCAAAAAAGTAAAAGATTTGTTTGAGCCGGTTGCCGGGGGTACAAAAATCATCATCGCTCCACGCGATAAGGCAACGCCATTGTATCAAATTCGTGCAAGTGTCAGAACAAACATCAGAATAGAAGTAGAAAGTCTGCAATTACAACTTTTTCAATAGAAGACCATTTAGTATGAAAACATCTTTACCGCTTTTGCTTATTGCCTTGATGGCATTTGCATGCAGGCAACAGCCACTACAACTTTTTAATGGTGAAGACCTTAACGGCTGGCATGCCGATGTGCCTGAGATGGACACCAGCAAAACAGCTACTTCTCCTTTCATTGTTCGCAATGGAATGCTGGTTAGTTTGGGTACACCGGATGGGCATTTGATTACCGATTCAACCTACAGCAATTATCGATTAAGAATACGATACCGTTTTGCCGGCAAGCCTGGCAATTGCGGAGTGTTGGTGCATGCATCTACCCCTCGGGCGCTTTATCAAATGTTTCCAAAATCCATGGAGGTGCAAATGATGCATGAGAACGCGGGCGATTTTTGGTGTATTGTGGAAGACATAGAAGTACCTGATATGGAAAAACGAAGGGGGCCAAAAGAGAACTGGGGCATTGTCGAAGGCAAGGAACGAAGAATCATCAACCTTACCGATGGGAGCGAAAAGTTCGTAGGCGAATGGAACGAGATGGAGATTGAATGCAAAGGCAACGCCATTTCGGTATGGGTTAACGGGCAGCTTGTAAACGAAGGTACCAACTGCACAGCCTCACGCGGGCAAATCGCCATTCAGGCAGAAGGTTCAGAAGTTGAGTTTAGCAAGATTGAGTTGCAGAAATTATAATGGGCGAAAGTTCGACCGTGAAACTTGCCAGCAAGGAGATTCAGGATTTCATTCATCGGCATGAACTGGAAGATGTAGTTAAGCTTTCGCTGAAATATAAAACACTTTTTGACATCCCTTTTTCGCTGGTTGCACAGCAGTTAATTGGCAGAAAAAAATCAAGAGAAAAGCTCCCCACTTGGTATCATACAAATGGAATAATTTTTCCGGCTTCGCTCAACTTGGAGCAGTGTTCATCAGAAGCTACGGCACAATACAAAGCAAGATGGATGGCGATGCTGCCAATCCGGGATTTTTTTATTGACCTAACCGGAGGATTTGGAGTGGATGCTTATTTTCTCAGTCACTTATTTCAACGAGGCTTGATGCTAGAGCCCAACCAAGAGTTACTGCTAACAGCGAAGCACAATCATCAATTGCTTTTGGCAGACAACGTTGAGTACCTGTCCATGGAGGCAATGGAGTTTCTCAAAACAAAAATGCCTCCTGCAAATTTGTTCTATGTCGACCCATCCCGCAGAAGCGGAACAAAAAAAGTTGTAAAGCTGGAGGATTGCACACCAAATGTGGTTGAATTACAAGAACAATTGCTGGCGTTATCCCAATATGTTCTTATTAAAGCTTCACCCCTGCTCGATATCCAACAAGGCTTGCGCGAGCTATCACATGTAGAGGAAGTAGTGGTGCTGGCTGTTGATAACGAGGTGAAAGAACTGCTCTTCCTCCAAAATCGAATGTTTGTGGGCGAGCCGCAAATCAGGGCGGTAGATCTTAACACAGGGCACCAAACGCAAACAGATTTTTTGTTCAAATTCCATGAAGAAAGAAACCTGAGTGCGGAAACATCAGCACCACAAGGTTTTTTGTACGAACCGAATGCTGCCATTTTAAAAGCGGGTGCATACAAATCGATTGCAAGACATTTTGGTTTGCAAAAAATACACCCGAACACCCACCTATATACTTCTGAAAAAATGGTGCACGAGTTTTTTGGGCGAATATTCAAGATAGAAACGTTGCAACCTCAGGCGAAAGAATTCAACTATTGGTTGCTAAACGGAAAGGCAAATGTAATCACCCGCAACTACCCGCTGACGGCCGAGGAGCTGAAGAAAAAACTAAAACTGAAAGACGGTGGAGACAACTATGTGATAGGGTTCTCTGAAGAGAAAAGAAAAACAATAGCTATTGCCACGCGCATCAAATAATGCCGAGCAACCAGTAAATCAAAAAGAAAACAGCCGCGATGAAGCCATAGAGTCTGATCACCTTCATCCGGTTTTGCACGGCCTCCCACCACAACATAAGCCAAGGTTTGAATAAACCTAACACCAAAAAAAGACAGGCAGCATATCCTATGAACAAGCAAAGCAAACGAACTTGGTACATTACAAAATGATTGTGTGACTGAAGCCCCCAGCCACGCTGTTGCCAGGCATTAATAGTTGTCGATTTTGAAGCTGCTCAAATGACGATTGCTTTTTATCTTCGTAGTTGCATGATATAACCAAAAAACCCGCGACAGTTATCCAAAGAAGTCTCATAGAACAAAACTAGTCAATTCTTTAATGAGTAGTCGCAGGTGCACGTCTGCGTGGCAGTTGATAAGGTGGGGAGAAAATGGCTACGAAGTGTTGTTGGCGACCGGACAGTCGAAACGGGGAACATCGTAGGAAGCAGGTAAGGCATCTTGCCCGAGAGGGCGCAACGATCTACACCGACCGTTGGGAAACCTACGAAGAAAAATTGCCCCACTAGAACCACGTGACAGGGGAAACAGACACCTGCACGGTGGAAGTTCTCAACGGGGTCTTCCGACACGTGCTCGCCAGACTGAGGAGAAGAACGAAATGCGACTCCAAGTCCGAGACTATGCTGAAACATTCATTGAACTTGGCTATACTGATGAGAAATAATCGATTATCTTTAGGCAATTAGCAAATACTAAATAGTAACGATAGACACTTTTCCGAATAGAAAAACTTGTTATTCCTTCTGGGAACAGGCAATAACCCAAATTCCCGCACGTTACATTTTGGCATAAATTTGGCTCACCAAGAGTAAAACTTAAAACTTATGAAAACAAAATTTACCTTTATTGCCCTCGCGATTTTAAGCAGTTATGCATTCTGTCAAGATGAGAAAAAAGAACCCTCCCATGATATTGGCTTTAACACCAACATCGTCTTTAACGGAATTTTCAATTCCAACAACAACAGTTCTTACAATTTCATTTATAAAGTGCAGAAGACTCCGACCAAGGCGACTCGATATTCGTTAAACTTTTCTATTAATTTAGATAATTGGCCAAACCTTTCAACCTACAACTATACAGGCAGCAATGTGTTTATTGCCCCAACTATTGGCAAAGAATGGCAAACAAAAGTTGCCCAACGTTGGATTTGGTATTACGGATTAGACCTTGGCCCAACTTATAGTATCAACTATCAAGAAGATAACTCGATCAATAATAATGTAGTTAGCCAAAATATATATGATAGAAGGAGCTATGGAGCTTCAATTCTTCCATTTTTAGGTATTCGTTTCGCCATCTCTGAAAAACTTTATCTTTCCGCGGAAGCGAACATGAATTTTGCTTACTCATATCT
>JBJTHA010000336.1:0-4137 GCA_046094265.1 Cytophagales bacterium | reverse complement strand
TTACACTTTCGGCATCGAGCGAAACTTTGGGAACTTTCAAATGGTACAAGTCTTTAACGGCTCCTGCCCGAGATACATTACGAACGGCAAAAAATACAAAAACGAGTACTTACGATCCATCTCTTACCAATTCTGAGACATTCTATGTATCATTTACAGGCGACTGTGAAACTGCGCGAGTGCCAGTTACCGCCAGTATCGACCTAAAGGCTGATTTTGACTGGAATACGATTTGTGCAGGCAGTTCTACTACCTTTGTAGATAAGACAACCAAAGCGGCAGGTCTTTCTCAATCCTTAACTTACACGTGGAAGTTTACCGGAGACAGCAAGGATATATTGACAACCCCAAAAGGGGCGAGCCCTGATATCCCGATACTCAGCATCGACAAAAAAGACGGAGTGATAGATGGAACCTATCGTAACCCGAAATTCAAATATAAATTACCTAATGATTATCGAGTTACCTTCACAGTCAGTTCAACAAAAAATCCCGATTGTAAAGATGAAGTTATAAAATCGGTGAAAATACTAGAAACGAAGCCGGTGACGCAAGCAGTAGAGTGGCCACTTCAAAAAGGAAAGAGCGATTTTGGGTGGTTTGCTGAGTCCTTAGCGGAAGGCGTGCCTCACGATTGGAAAGATACTTCTTCTATTATCGGACCCACAATGAAAACAAGTGATTCAACATGGTGGACGAAGCCGGAGCCAATTGCAAATTCGTATCGCCCCAATCAGTCATCGGTCGTTAACCTTAACAAGTGCTTGGATATCTCGGGTTTAAAGAGGCCCATGATATCCTTTAATTATTGGTCGGATTTTGAATCGAACTATGACGGTGCGGTGGCACAATATTCAACCGATGAGGGTATAACTTGGAATCTATTAAAGTTAGATACACTGACAGATGGAGGCATAAATTGGTTTAACAGCAGCCGGATATTGGCAGACATCGGTAATCAACAACAGAAGACCAATCCAATTTCGTGGGGCTGGACCGGACGAAGTGTCGACTGGAGAAGGGCGGCTTATAATTTGGACATGATACCCAAAACAAAGGCAAAGTCGGTGCGTTTTAGGATAGCGATGGCTAGCGGAGCCACCAATGCGGATGATGGTACTGGTAAAAGCTACCAAGGATTTGCCTTCAACAGTGTGTACATTGGCGAGAAAAAACGGCAAGTGTTGGTGGAACACTTCTCAGAGCCGGGTGATGCCGCCAGTCCCAGCCAATTGGCAGACAGCTATTTGGATGCGTTGCTTAAAAGGCAAGAACAAGAAGATTTTCGAGGTGCCGGCAATGCTGATTTCAACTCTATACGGTATTACCTAAAAGGACGTGGTTCAAATAACACCGACCACCCGCTTAGCTTGGATAACATCACCGACCCTGACCAGCGGGCTGCAGTACATGGAGTAACCAGCTTTCCAGCTACGTTTATGGGCGGAAGGTCATTTGAGAGGATTAACAAATCGAATTTTAACTACAAAGACCTTGATGCACGGGCACTTGTTCCGCCTAAATTCACGCTTCAGCTCGAAGCATCAAAACCTAGTGATACAAAACTAAAAATCACGTTTACAATCACTTCCGATTTTGTCGTTACAAGGCCGGTGGTGGCACAATTGGCATTAGTAGAAAACAACGTTAGGGAAACCAGGTACGGTGTGCGCACGTATCAAAATGTATTGCGGAGGCTATTGTTGGGCAGCGATGCAACCAAACGAGACGGGGAAAATATTAGTGCCAATACCTTCGGTACGATTGGAGCTAAGAAGACTATTGAGAAGACAGTTGAAATAGACACCTACATCTTAAATGAAAACAACCTTAAGCTGATCGGGTTTGTGCAAGATAATTTTACCGGGGAGACGTACCAGAGTGTGCTTATCAATGCACCTGCTGTGAAGGGTACTACTGATCCTATCACAGCCGTAGATGACGCGCTTGAACCCCATTCACTCGACATGTATCCCAATCCGGTGGCAAATGGTAAATTGTACCTGGCGGTACCCCAAGAATTTTTACCAACAGGCAGTTGGAAAATTGCCGATCAGCGAGGTGTTTTTGTTGAACAAGGAGATTTTCATAACTCATCAGAAGGAGTTAAGGCCGTTGATGTATCGCAACTGGCCAATGGGGTTTATTTTGTTTGGATCAGTGCAGCGGGTAAAACGCCCATTTACCGCAAATTGGTAGTTATCAACAGGTACTAGCTTTTTGCTGCAGTTCTTCTAAATGATTCATTTCAAAGGTGAGTGCCTCAATAAAGGCATTCACCTTACTAACGGGGTCGGATACCACTGTTTCGTGGCGGGAAAAACTTTCAATTTCAATCGCTTGGTTTTTTATATCCTGTAAACCCAACAAAGAAAGAGACGATTTTATTTTGTGTACTACCAACGCTACTTCTCTCCAGTTATTGCGCTCCATATGCGTTTTCAGTTGCCGCAAATGCTCTGGAATGGTATCGATAAACGACCTCACTATTTCATTTATAAAATCCTGATTGTTGTTGGATACCGTTTTCAGATAACTGAAATCAATATTAGATTTTTTGATTTTTCTGGCTTTTTTGTCAGCTGAGATTGTTGGAGCTGGGGCGGATATGGCGATCGGCTGATACCTGTTCAGCACTTTGAATAGATCGTCTGGGGTAAATGGTTTAGTAATGCAGTCGTCCATTCCTTCTGCCAGGCATTTTTCATAATCTTTGCGCGTGGCGTTGGCAGTAAGGGCAATAATGGGAATATTTTTTTTATCTGCATCTTCGAGTGATCGTATTGATTTAGTGGCTTCAAACCCATCCATTACCGGCATTTGCACATCCATCAATACAGCGTTGAAAAATTCATTTATAACCTTTTCAACGGCTATCAATCCGTTTTCTGCCAGCTCGACAACGCAACCCCAATTTTTTAAGATGGTAGTGGCGTATAATCGATTGATTTCATTATCCTCTACCAATAGTACTCGCATGCCGTGCAGCGTTCTGTCGGCTTTCCCCGTAAGGGTATATGAATGTAAATTGGATGACTTGACCGTACTGATTTCGTAAGGAAGGGTAAACGAAAAAGTGGAGCCTTCATCGACTACGCTGTTCACTGAAACTCGTCCTCCCTGTAATTCTACTAATTGCTTTACAATGGTGAGCCCCAAACCAGTGCCACCGTATTTCCGGGTAACGCTTGTATCTGCCTGGCTAAAACTTTCAAAAATGGTAGTGAGTTTGTTTGCCGGAATTCCAATGCCGGTGTCTCTTACTTCAAACCGCAGGTACATATTCTTTTTTTCGGCTTTTGTAACTTCGCATTTAATGCGAATGCTTCCGCGCGATGTAAACTTAAGTGCATTGCCTATCAGGTTGATGAGAATTTGGTTTAGCCGCACGGGGTCGCCAACCATCAATTGATTGGCATTGGCCTCCAAGTCAAATTCAAGGGATAGCCGTTTTTCGCGCGCTTGGTGGTAAAAAGTGCTTTTAAGCGAATTAAACAGATCGCTTAAGTTAAATGCGATTTTTTCAAACTTTAACTTACCGGATTCAATGGAAGCGAGGTCTAAAATATCGTTGATGATGACCTTGAGGTTTTCTGAAGCACTTTGTATAGCACTTAGGTACAAAGAGCGTTCGAGGTCACTGGGGTTTTGTGTTAGCAACGCTGCCATGCCCGCAATCCCATTGATGGGGGTGCGAATTTCGTGGCTGATATTAGCAAGAAATTGCTCTTTGGCTCTTTGAGCTCGCTGCAACTCTTCCGCATCTTTTTTTCGTTGTGTAATGTCGCGACAATCCAGAATAAAACCTTCAATCTTTTCGCGGGGCCTCAAATTGATGGAATTAAACTCGAGGTACTTGTAGGCGCCATCTTTGCACAGAAATTGAAATTCAACACCTTCTTGAAAAAGTTTACGCTTAATGCGGCTGAAAGTGGCAACCAACTTCGGGCGCGTACTTGGCAAAATGTAGTCAAAGAAATTCATGCCCACTAAACTTTTGGCATTGTAGCCTAAGGTGTCTTTCACTGAGTTGTTGTGGTAAAGTATTTTACCTTGGTAATCAACAATAAAGATCAGGTCTGATCCGTCTTCGACCACCGCGCGGAAAAAACCGCCCTTTTTTACATATGATGAAAG
>JBJTHA010000335.1:0-4119 GCA_046094265.1 Cytophagales bacterium | reverse complement strand
TTTTTCTTTATTGCCGATTTACATTCGCTCACCACCATCAAAGACGCCAAACAGCGGATAGATAATGTGAATGCGGTAGCAGCTGCATGGCTGGCTTTTGGATTTGATACTGAAAAGAATTTGCTCTACCGCCAAAGCAGAATACCCGAAGTGTGCGAACTCGCCTGGTACCTGAGTTGCTTCACTCCATTCCCCATGCTGGCGAATGCCCATTCCTTCAAAGACAAATCCGAAAAGTTAGCTGACGTAAATGCGGGACTATTCACTTACCCTGTTTTGATGACGGCCGACATCGTATTATATGACGCTGATTTTGTACCCGTGTGTAAAGATCAACGGCAGCATTTGGAAATGGCTCGGGATATTGCGAGTAGCTTTAACAATACTTACGGAGAAACTTTTGTGGTTCCAGAAGCAAAAATTGAGGAAACCGTAATGATCATCCCCGGAACGGATGGTCAAAAGATGAGTAAGTCGTATGGAAACATTATAGATATCTTTTTGCCCGACAAAGAACTGCGCAAACAGATTATGTCAATCGTAACAGACAGCACGCCCATGGATGCGCCTAAAAATCCGGATAAAGACAATGTGTTTGCCATTTATCGATTAGTGGCTAATGCTGAACAAACGG
This sequence comes from Cytophagales bacterium, assembly GCA_046094265.1. Lineage (GTDB taxonomy): Bacteria > Bacteroidota > Bacteroidia > Cytophagales > Cyclobacteriaceae > ELB16-189. The sequence goes on along the minus strand of JBJTHA010000335.1, from coordinate 3,485 downwards.
AGGCGTTGCGCCAAAAATACCTAGGTGGAAATTTTGGCTACGGCCATGCAAAGCAAGAGTTATTTGAACTCCTCATTTCAAAGTATGCAAAAGAGCGTGAGGCGTTTAATTTTTACATGTCAAACTTGCCTGAGCTGGAGAAGAAATTGCAGTCGGGTGAAAAGAAAGCAAAAGATATTGCCGCTATAACACTGGCAAAAGTGAGACGTGCTACCGGGTTTTAATAACTTCAGATTTCAAGAAAATTATTGACAGGTAACTATTTGCCCGTCCACACTACCTGCTGTTTATCTTTGCCGAGGTTGAGCACGATGCGGATGGGGTTAGGGATGATGACCAGCCGCGTCTCTTTACTGGGCAGCTTTTCTAACTCAACAAAAACACCCTCGTTTGGCGCCACTAAAAATTCATTCTTCTCATTTATTATATACGACTTGGCCATATACGCAATTGGCAACAGTACGTCTGTATCTGGACAAATCTTATCATGCACTTGTTGCAGCACCTTTTCCATTTCATCGCCAAAGTCGTCCAAAAAAGCATCTTCCAAATCATGCAGCGCCTCCTCCAAATCGTCATATTTTGGATTGTTGTAGTCAATTTTTTTTAGTTCGTTTCGCTTGAGCGCTATTTGCTGCACTGCTTTATCGAGAGATTGAATGTCCATGATGTTGATTTTCCGTCAAAGTTGCCGAAAGAAAAAATAAAAACAAGCGGAATTGCTAAATTTACCCGCTGTTTAAAATATAAAAAACTGATATGTCAAACGATTTCCTACCCATCAACGGTACTGACCACATCGAGTTTTATGTGGGCAACGCCAAACAGGCATCGCTGTACTACCAGCATTGTTTTGGTTTTGAATTAGTGGCCTATGCGGGCCCCGAAACTGGCGTGCGCGACCGCGCGTCATACGTGTTGCAGCAAAACAAAATTCGTTTTGTGCTCACGTCATCCCTACAGCCAGAAACTGATATCAGCAACCACGTAAAAAAACATGGCGATGGCGTAAAAGTGCTTGCGCTTTGGGTTGACGATGCCACAAAATCCTTTCAAGAAACGCTGATGCGAGGCGCGGAAGCTGCCATGGAACCAAAGAAACTGACAGACGAACATGGAGAAGTGGTAGTATCGGCCATTAAAACATATGGTGAAACGATTCACACCTTCGTGGAGCGAAAGAACTACAAAGGAGCTTTTTTGCCAGGTTTCAAAGCAGCAAAAAGTCAGTTTAAATCTACGCCCATCGGGTTAAAACACGTTGACCATTGCGTGGGCAACGTAGAACTTGGCCATATGAACAAGTGGGTGAAATTTTATGAAGATGTAATGGGCTTTAAGTTGCTCATCACTTTTGACGATAAAGACATATCCACCGAGTACAGCGCGCTGATGAGCAAAGTTGTATCCAACGGAAATGGATATATCAAATTCCCTATCAACGAGCCGGCCACCGGCAAGAAGAAATCGCAAATTGAAGAATACTTGGATTTCTATAAAGGCGCGGGCGTACAACACATTGCCATTGCCACTGATGACATCATCCATACAGTGGGCGAACTAAAAAAACGTGGCGTAGAATTTTTGTACGTTCCTGAGGTGTATTACAATGACGTGCAGCAGCGGGTGGGTCACATCAACGAAGACTGGAAGGAACTGCAAAAGCTCAATATCCTCATCGACCGTGATGAAGAAGGTTATCTATTACAAATTTTCTCGAAACCAATTCAAGACCGCCCTACCCTATTTTTTGAAATCATTGAACGGAACGGGGCCAAATCGTTTGGCAAGGGCAACTTCAAGGCACTATTTGAGGCCATTGAGCACGAACAAGAATTGAGGGGAAATTTGTGACCAACAATAAAAAATCATGAACCATCTCCTGGAAAGAATTGCAACTAAAGAAGTGTTTCCCGGCTTTGTTGGACGCTTCATTCACACCCAAACCATGACTTTTGCGTTTTGGGACATCAAGCAGGGAAGCATGGTGCCAGAACACTCGCATCTGCATGAACAAGTGGTGAACATGCTGGAAGGTGAATTTGAACTCATCGTTGACGGCCAGCCTCATCGGTTGCAGCCCGGAATGGTGTTCACGATTCCGTCTCATGTAAAGCACTCTGGTCGGGCCATTACGCCCTGCAAAATACTCGATGTATTTTCACCTGTGAGAGAAGACTACAAATTTTAGCTCACTAGTCTGAAATCTTGAAATCTGAAATCTTAAATTTAGAATGGACTTACTTCAGCAGTCAAAACAAAAAGCAGCGCATTGGCTCAATAGCACCGCGATCGATGCTGCTTCAAAAGAAGAAATAAAAAACCTGCTGGCAGACAGCAATCCTAAAAACCTAATCGACAGTTTCTACAAAGATCTGGAATTTGGAACGGGTGGCCTACGCGGAATCATGGGCGTTGGTGCGAACTGCATAAATCAATACACCATTGGGGCAGCCACTCAAGGTTTAGCTAACTACTTAAAAAAGAGTTTTGCAAACCAAGAGATTAAAGTGGCCATTGCGTATGACAGTCGAAACAATAGCCAAGCGCTAGCCCAAATTACGGCAAACGTCTTTTCAGCGAATGGCATTACCGTTCACTTGTTTCCGGAATTGCGCCCCACGCCCCTACTCTCTTTTGCTATTCGCTATTTGAAATGCCAGTCTGGCGTAGTGATCACAGCCTCGCACAATCCGAAGGAATACAATGGCTACAAGGCATATTGGAACGATGGCGCGCAACTTGTGCCTCCGCATGATAAGAATGTAATCAAAGAAGTTGAAGCCATTACTTCTTTTGAACAGATTCTTTTCACTCCAAACCCTGCAAAGATTATCGCAGTTAATGCAGAAGTTGAGAACGCATATTACGCTGCAGTAACGAAATTGATACCACGGCAAGATAGCATCGCTCGACAAAAAAATATTACACTGGTCTATTCTAGTATCCACGGGGCAGGTAGCACCATGGTGCCAGAGTGCTTGAAGCGCATGGGTTTTGAGAATTTGCAAGTAGTGGAAGAGCAGCGTCAACCCAACGGAAATTTCCCGACTGTACAGTCGCCCAATCCGGAAGAGCGATCAGCCATGCAAATGGCGTTGAACAAGGCACAGGCAATCAATGCCGAATTAGTGATGGCAACGGATCCCGACACCGACCGTGTCGGCATTGGTATCAAAGACGATGCAGGTCAATTCTTCTTGCTAAATGGAAACCAGGCCTTTGCACTAATGATGTGGTTTGTGTTAAAGAACTTGAAAGAGAAGCAAAACGCGTACATCGCCAAAAACATTGTGACCACGGAACTCGTAGACGACATGGCGCGAGAATTGGGCGTGGAGTGTTTCAACACACTCACCGGCTTCAAATACATTGCCGAGCTGATGCGCGAGCAAGAAGGTAAGAAGAAATTCATTGCTGCCGGAGAAGAAAGCTATGGCTACATGGTGGGCGACTTTGTGCGCGACAAAGATGCAGTATCTGCC